>JARFXR010000003.1 GCA_029194535.1 Nitrospira sp.
CGACCGACGCCGATCGAATCGCGCGACTGATGCCCGGCGGGCTGGCGGGCATGGGTGTCATGCCGATGGGCGGCGGGATGCCGGATATGAATGCGATGATGGCTCAGGCCATGGCCATGAGCGGCGGACGAGGCGGTTTCGGCGGCATGCAGATGCCGCAAGCTCCGAAAGAAGAGGGCGTGATCTATCTCTGTGTGGCCGATGTACAGATTACCGATCGGAAGTTGGGCAAGCCCTTAGGGCGACCCGCCGACATGACGGGCGCAGCCACCGACCGGAAGGGTGACGGCTCCCTACCCAAAGTACAACAGATGCGGACGGTGGGCCACGTCCGGCAAAAAGATCTGGACATTCCTGAAGCCACGCCGATCATTCAAGAAAAGATTTCGACCGGGATCGCCGGGCTCTTTTAGCCTACTCGCGGTATCAAGTGAACGGCCCCGGCCTTGATCGCGGCGACGACGGACGATCCGGGTGTCAGCTGCAAGTCTTCCAGCGCCCCGCGCGTCACCATCGCGGTGAGGGGGAAGCCGCAATCAATTTTCACCTGGACCATCACGCCGCACAGCGCAACCTCACCGACGACGCCGACAAGGTGATTGCGCGCACTCGTCATACCGCTTCCCGCCTGTTCCAAGACCACGTCTTCCGCACGAATACAGACATAGACGCCTGCCCCGCATAGGCCTTGCCCCAGCCCTCTCAACGTGATTCCATTCACTGCGACGGTCGCCAACCCGTTGTCATTCGCCACCACCTGACCCTGCACGACGGTTTCAACCCCGACGACTTTGGCTACTTCCGCATCGGCCGGACGACTGAACACTTCCTGCGGTGTCCCCAGTTGCAGCACGGTTCCCTCGCTTATCACCGCCATCAGATCCCCCAGCGTCAGCGCTTCCTCCCAATCGTGCGTCACGATGATCGACGGCAAGGCCAATTGTTTCAGGAGGCTTCGCAATTCACCGCGAAGCTGAAGTCTGGTCGGCGCGTCCAGCGCCGACAGCGGCTCGTCAAGCAACAGCAACTGGGGTCTCGGCGCGACCGCTCGCGCGAGGGCGACCCGCTGCTGTTGCCCGCCGGAGAGCTCACGCGGCATCGCCGACTCCAGCCCGTGCAGTTGAAGCAACTCCAGCACCTCGCTCACCCGCCGCTTTCGATCCGACACGCTGAGGTGGCTCAACCCATACGCGATATTGCCCGCAACCGTATAGGTGGGGAACAGCGCGTATTCCTGGGCCATGTACCCGATCTGGCGAGCTTGCGGGGGAACGTTGACCCGAGCCGCCGTATCCAGCCAGGTGCGCGAGATGAAGCGGATCGTCCCCTGCTCCGGACATTCAAGTCCCGCGACCGATCGGAGGACCGTGGTCTTGCCTGATCCGGACGGACCGAACAGAATCAACACCGTGGAGGCCTCGACTGGATAGCGGATCCGTGCGCGGATCGTCGCGCGGCCTGTAAAGGTCTTGCTGATGTCGATGGCTATTTCCGCGGCCATGCCGTCCACATGTTCCGATTGACTGCATACACGAGGAGCAAGACCAGATAGGAAATCACCAGAAGAAAGGCGGAGGTTTTTGAGGCCTGGGCATAATTCAGGGCCTGCACCTCATCATAGATATCGATGGAGACGGTTCGCGTCACGCCTTCGAGGTTGCCGCCTACCATCAGCACGACGCCGAATTCACCGAGGGTGTGGGCAAAACTCAACACGACTCCCGTCACGAGACCGGCGGTGGAAAGCGGCACGATCAGCTTGAAGAAGGTCTTGAGCCGAGACAAGCCCAGCGTCCAAGACGCCTCGATCAGCTTGCGGTCGACTTGATCGAAGGCCGACGCGAACGGCTGGACGGCAAACGGCAGGCTATAGAGGATGGACGCCAGCAGCAGTCCCTGAAAAGTGAACGGCAACGATTGGCCGACGACGTCGGTGTAGAATCGCCCGAAGGGACTGTGCGGGCCGATGGCGACCAGGATGTAGAATCCCAGCACGGTGGGGGGAAGCACGAGCGGAAGGGCCACCACGGACTCGACGAGAAATTTCCATCGTCGCCTTGAATAGGCCAGCCAGTAGGCGATCGGCAATCCGAGGACGAGTAGGACCGCAGACGTCAGGGAAGCCAGCTTGAAAGTGACCCAAATCGCCGTCCAATTCACGATACCGCCCCGGTCTTCATCAGAGCCGGTGCCCGTTCCCCCACAACGGGATGCCGCGGGGAAACGGGCGCCGAATGCTACTTGCCGATCATGACTTCGGTGGCCTTCACGGCGACCGTTACCGAGTCGTTGACCTTCAGGCCCATGTTCTTGACCGATCCCTCCGTGATGGCCGCAACAAATTCCAGTTGTCCGACCTTGACGATGACTTCAGCCATCGCCTGTCCGTCCGTGATCCGAGTGACGGTTCCCTGAAATTGATTCCGCGCGCTGAGCTTCATGATCAACCTCCTGTACGGTTATGAACGGTGATAATTGGGCCTTGCTGTGGCTACTTGCATCGAAACTGTATACCCCAGCGCCGCCCGGTGATCTCACCTTCCTGACCTTCCGAGCTTGACATGCCGGAGTAACCCTTCACCTCTCCGTCCCGCACGACAGTATAGCCGGAGGGACATTTCTTCTCGATGACCTTCAATGCCTCCTTTCGATGCGGTGATCCCATGGGACCTCCCCGGTCCTCTTTGAACAAATAGGTCACGACCCCTCCCGTCTCGGTCTCTCCCGCGAGTTGAACCGCGTCGGAACAGCCCGCGCAGGACAGAAACGCCAAGACGCACAGGCGAGCCGGAAGTCGCTTATGCCGGAACGGTAAAACCATAGCGCTTCATGATCTCCTGTCCTGCCGACCCTTTCATGAAGTCAAGGAACTCCTTCGCGACTTGCGGACGCTGCGACGCCTTGAGTATCACGGCGCCCTGTTCCAACGCCGGGTGCGCAGTACTCGGCACCTCCCAGTAGCTGCCCTTGGCTTTCATCGTCGGGGCAAGGGCCAGCGACAGCGCGATGATGCCGATCTCGCAGGCTCCAGACTCGACGAATTGAGCGGCCTGAGAAATATTTTCACCCAAGACCAGCCGGTCTCTGACCTGTTCATAGACGTGAAAATGCTCCATGGCGGAAACGGCGGCGCGTCCGTACGGCGCATGTTTGGGATTCGCGATGGCGATCTTCTTGATGCCCGGCTCTCGCAAGACCTCCATGCCCTTCGTCGCATCGAGCCGCGATTGGTGGCCGGCCCAAATCACGATCCGTCCGACCGCATATCGATAGAGCGACCCGGGCACGACCAAACCGGCTTCTTCCAGCTTCCGAGGATAACCGATATCGGCCGAAAAATAGAGGTCGAAGGGAGCGCCATTTTGGATCTGCGCGTAAAAGTTGCCCGACGATCCCAACGACAATTTGACCTGATGACCCGACGCCTTCTCAAATTCGCCCACGAGTTCCTTGAACGCAAAATTCAAATCCGAGGCGGCGGCGATGGTGAGTTCGTCACCGAATCCAGATGTGGGGAGAGACAAGACTGAAACAACGACCGTGATGATCAATGCAGGATATAGGCTGAAACATCCGCTCAGGCTTCTTATGACCTTCATATGCCCTCCAGTAAAGTTCACTCATAATTCTGACGATAGCAATTTGTCTGTCACCGGTTCAATTTCCCTCGATCTCCCTGGACCCAACTCCGGGCCACGGCTGGTGAGTGTGACGTGTTCATTGCGGATTTGACAATGATGAACGGTCCGGACGCGCCGGTTGATCATGGCCGAGTTCCTGGTCCTCCCCTACTTCGATGTTGTTTCGGTCGTGTGGTCCTCCTCCGTTGGAGGCACTCGTCTCGGTTAGACATGGCGATTCCGGTTCCCGCACATCTGCCTTAGAAAAAGATCTGATACTGAACCCGGATCAGATTCTCGATCAGCGTCCCGCCTCGCGCATCGAGCGGAACCGTCCCTGCTTGTGGGGGAAGGGGTGCGCTCCGACCGATCGCATATCCGCCGGTACCCATCTGAATATTGCTATAGGTGATCATGATTTGATGGTCGTAGGTGCCACCGAGGAACCAGTTCAGTGAGGCGTCGGTCTCGTATATGAGGTCGCCGCCTGAATGGGTATCCGGATCCCAATAGGCAAACCGACCTGCGACTTCCAAGTACCGAGGAATGACATAGTAGCCGCTCTGCACGTACCAGCCGGTGGCGTTCCCTATGAGTCCCGGCGCCGTCACCGTGCAGGCGGTATTCATGCAGGGCAGGCCCTTCTCGTGGCGGTCGATGTTCTTGAAGTACCATTCTGCTTGCAGGGAAAAGCCTCGATACTTGAACACGGCGTCTACCCCATAGCTGAGGAGATCCACCACGCCCCAGCCGAGTTGTCTGCCGTTGCCGAACGCGGCGATCTGCCGGCGGAAATTCAGATTGGCCAAGTCCGTGCCGATGTAGGAGCTGTTGGAGCTGGCATTGACGGCTGGGTTATAGGAGATATCACCGCCGAGAGCCATCTGGGGTTTCTCCGAATACGCATTGTCTCCCTCTCCGTATCCGGGCCTTCCCAATATGTTCCAATTGAGCCGAGCCGTATACATCAACTGGTTGACGTCGAACCGCAGGTTCGCATTGATATTCCGCTGGGGAGGCGGACAACCTGCGGGCGAAGGAAAAGGAGGTTGCCCCGTCGTCCCTCCCGGACACCCCTCCGTCGGCTGCTCGCTGAAGAATCCCCCGAATCGGTTGAAGCTCGGCCCGGCGCCGTTGAAAATTCCGAAGTAATAATTGAGGGGGTACACTTCCTCATCGTTCATGAGAGTGATCCCGATATCCCGCCGATCCAAGCCGCTGGCGGTGAAGGCGTCCATCACCAACGCGCGTTCGGCAAATTGCATGGAGGCGGTGCTGTTGATCTGCGACCGATTGAAGAAGACCTTGTATTGACCGAACATCACATTGAAAAGGGGATAGTGGGTGCTCTGAAAGGCCAGGTCCAGAAGCCGGACGGATCCCGGCGTCTGCGAATTTTCAGCTGTCTCTCCAGACAGCTGAATGAGGTACTTGAAATCGGGATTGAACAAATGCCCCATGAAGTAGAGGCGCGCGCGCCGCACGTTGAACGAGGAGCCTTCGGCGTCCGACCGGTTGGCCCGGTAATCGCCGAACACTCCCAGCAGTTCTGGAAAATTCTTCGCGTCCCCCGGATCACGCCAGGCCTCGTTGCGAGCCCGTTGCGTGAACCGGAATTGGGCGCGGAAGCGGATCTTGAGAAAAAAGGCGTTATCGTTCATCGAGAAATTGAAACCGCGGTCGTACCAGATCTTTGAACTCGGTTGCAGGAGGTAGGCCCGTTCTTCCGACTCCCTTACCACTTGGGAGTACTCTTCCTGTGTGATGACTCCCTGCTTCACCGCCCGGTCGAGCAGGAGCTTGGTGGCCGGGTCCATACTCTCCACAAAAACATGCTTCCCATCCTTCTCCACCAACTTGCCGGTATCCGCCGCGAGCGCGGATCCCGCCCAAGTCATCAAGCCACAGACGATGATCAGAACCCGACGGGCCATCTCCCCAGATGTGATCCGCCGGCGACAGTATAACGTATTATTACGTAATGGTGTTGTCACGGGCATGCTCCTGTGTTGTCTGCCGTTGGGCATCGAACTGCTGTCGGTTGCTGTTACTGGGCGACGGGGGGCGGTTTCGGAGCGCTGGTCGGGCCCGCCTCCCCCGATCTGAGGAATTGCCGGAACTCGACGGCGTGGTTGCCTTTGCCGTCATTGGTCCAGAAGCGGCCCGGCTCGAAATAGAGAATGTAATCGCGCGGCGGAGGGGGCGTGGTGGGATAATTACGATAGTAGAGATCGGATGTTCGAATCGGAATCGGCGTCCTGAACTGTTCGATGGTGAGATAGAGATAGGGGTCTCGAATCGCGAGCCACCCCTCCACGACCACTCGGTCATACTTGGTCAACTGCGGCGTTCGAGTCTGAAAATATACCCGCTCGTTCGGACCGGCTTTCTGCAGGGCCTCTGAAAGGTACGGCGCCAATTCGCGTAGTTCATCCTCCCGCAGCAACGGATTCGGCGGCATCTCCTCGGCAAACCAACGTAGGGGCAGCCGCTGCTGCTCGCGAATCGAGAAGCCCTTCAGGATAGCCGCCATTTCGGCGGGGGGAACCTGCACCGGATGGGTATAGCCGCGGGACTCGACTTCCCGTTGAAGGGTCACCAGGATCTGTTCATCCTCCTGGACCGTTGCCGTCGTGTAGGGCAGCCTGGCGCATCCCACGTTCATGGATCCCACCCCCGCCAGAAGCGACAGACTCAGTAACGCGACCGATCGCACATTCCGCTCAAACCATCTCCCTCGCATTGCACTCCTCCTCCACTGGCACAAGACCTTAGCTTCCCGGCACCGCATAACCGGCCCGGCGCACAGCCGACTGTCCTTCGGCGCTTTGGATAAAATCGAGAAATGTTTCGCAGAGCGTGCGATTCGGGCAATACCGTTCCATGGCCATCGAATGCACGGCCGGTTGGTACCCGTCTTGTATGACCGCAACCACCCGTAACCGCTCCTGTTCTTTGACCGCCTCATGACCGTAGACAATTCCCGCGTCTGCCTGGCCTCCGAGTACATGGTCCACGACTCCTCGTGAATCAGTGGCTTCATGCAGTCGGCCCGCAAAGGTAGAGCCAAGCCCTAGAGAGCTCAGCGCTTCCTGCGTTTGTTTGCCGAGGTAGGTGAGGCCATGGTCTGCGACCGCCAAGCGGGCGGTGCTCCGACTCATCGCTTCCAGGGATTCCGGCGCTTCGACCAACGATTCCGGCACGACTAAGACGAGTTGGTCTTTCGCATAGGATCGTTTCGTGCCCGGCAGCACATAATATTTCGTCTCCAATCGTGAGATGAGCTCATCGCCTCCCGGCGCGACCAGATGGATCGGGCCCGTCTCTATGAAATAGCGGCCCACCATGCTGTTTTGCATTCCTGCAATGCCTTGTCTCATGGCCAATGCCGCATTGAAATGGAGCTTGACCCGAATACCGGGATGAGACCGCTCGAAACTCGTGGCGAGTTGCTCCAAGACCCCCTTAAGGCTGGGGGAAGCCGCGATCACCAGTTGTTCGAAGGCGTGCCCGGAAGTCGCAGAAACGGGAAGGAGAGCGACGGCGAGGAGGAGGAACATGAGCCGAACGAGCTTCATCGGCGGTCTCCCGGGGTGACCCGATTCATGATCGCAAGATGTGCACCTTGCCGGTCTCGCTCGTATCGTAGCCACCGAGGGCTTCGATCTCGTTGCGAAACGGACGGCTGACGATCGTCTCGAAGAGATTGGCCAACGTAGGATGAGACTTCAGATAGGTCTTGGGTACGACGAGGTCGTAGCGGGCCGACTGCAGCGGCACGAAGTCCAGATCGAAGTATTGCGCCGCCGAGCGAATACCGATGCCGACATCCGCGTGGTGCCCCGCAATCGCCCGAGCCACTTCGAAGTGAGAGAACACCATTCGGTCATAGCCCCGCACCTGTGCGGGGTCGACCCCTGCCTCGCGCAATTGCCGATCGAGAAGGAGACGCGCCCCCGACCCTTCTTCCCGATTCAGGAATGTCACCGTGGCGTCGGCAAGGTCGACGGCTGCGCGAATCGACTTGGGATTCCCCTTGCGAACAAGAAACCCTTCCTCCCAGGTTGCGAAGGTGACCACGTCGTAGGCGGAACCTTTTAGGGCACGCCGAACAAAGGGAAGGTTTGACTCTCCGGTGGCGGGATCAAATAAGTGCAACCCAGCGACGTGAACCTCTCCACGCTGGAGCGAACGAAGCGCCGCCATACTGCCCATAGTCCAGCCGACGACCGACGTCTGGTCCTTCCGCCTCCTCATATGTTCGCCCGCGAGGAAGATGGCCGGATCGCAGCCGGCCACGGAAATTTGCTGTTCGATCACGTGGCGGTCACGCGACAGCATGACTTCCACCGTGGCTCCTTCACCCGGGGAAAGAGGCTCGCTCAGATAGCCATCCGCGCCCACGGTGCAGGACAGGACGTCGCCAAGCCCTGTCACGGGACGCACGACGATTCGGGACCCCACCATCGCGACCTTGACGCGAACCGGCGGGCGTGAAGGATCTCGTTCGGAGACCGTGCCGATGAAAGTGCCCCGGATCGGTTCGATGGGCCGGGCAAGACTAAACAGGTCTTCGACTCGACAGGAGAGAACGGCTGCAAGCCTGAGGGCGACAGCAGTGGTGGGCAGATAGAGGTTGGATTCGATCGACGACACAGCCTGACGGGTGACGCCGGCTCTTGAGGCCAACTCACCTTGCGACAGACCGCGCGCCGTGCGCAGCTTCTTCAACTCGTTCCGAAAATGGTCGGCGGATTCAGCCTGGTGTCTGACGCCCATGACGGGGCCATATAGCAAGTATACATTTATAATGTCAAGTATACTGTCCTATTTTTTTCTTGTCTCTCCACTTTCGTCCTCAAACAGTGGTTGTACTTTCTGTCTCTTGCTTGGTTGAACAGAATCTATTGTTGACAAACTAGATTCAGTTAATTTATAAATGGCGAACTTAATTCCAATCGGAATAGTAGGAATTATGCTGCATCAAGCCAATATTGCTCTTCGGAAGCATCCGCTCCGACTCGTGCTCCTCGTCTTCGTTGTATTGGCACTCACGATTTCGCCACAACCGGCCATCGCGTTCAATTGGGTCCCGACTGACGAGGAATTAAAGAAGTACCGCCAGGGTTGGAATCCATTTTCCGAGGGACCGTTGCTGATCCAGTCCGTGGATATTCATCCAAAGGGCCAGCTCTCAGTCCGCCCCTTCGTCTTTTCGTCGATCTCCGAGAAGAGCTACGGCAATACGCTGTCTTTGCCGAACCATGCCAATCCGGGACCGGTCCACACCTACGCGGTGTCGCCTTTGATTACAGGCGCCTACGGCCTGACCAATCACGTGGAGCTCGGTCTGGCCACCTCGATGATTGCGTTCTGGTCCAAGGACTCTCAGGCCTACAACGAAGGAAAAGGCGGCCCCTGGTTTACCGACACGGGCATGGGCGATACCTCGATCGTCATGAAGTACCGACCGGTCGTCCAGGATCCCGATACCGCGCGACCTTCGTTTACGCTGTACTCGCAAATCGTGCTCCCTACCAGTCGATGGACCGATACCAACCGGCCTCCCGGCGGTTTCGCGCCTCTTGGCCGTCTCCCCGCCACAAGGTTCGGGGAGTTGGGATTCACCGAAGGGTTGACGTTCAGAAAGAACTTGAAGCCCTTCAGGATCAGCGGAGGGGTCTACTACACCTTTTCGGCACCGGGCAGCGATAACGGCACGACCACCTATGTCGGCGACGTCATCAACACCAGATTGATCTTCGAGCACTTCCTCAATGATAAGCAGGGTCTGGCCTACAACCTCGAATTCGTCACGGTCAGCACCGCGACCTGGCGCGCAGACGGCCACGCGATCAATCGCGGTCCCATCAACGGATCCACCGTGATCGGCGTGGAGCCGGCCATTCAGTTCAAATTCACCGACTCTCTGGTCGGAGCGGTCGGCGTGCTGTTCACGGTTGCGGGCCAGAACGCGGGGGATGCCATTTATCCTAATTTTTCCATGCAGTGGTACTGGAACAAGGGCAAGAAGGTCATCATGCGGTAACCAGTCGCCGACTTGGGATGGGACGCCGGCCGGCTTGATTATGGACGAGCAATCTGGGACACATACGCAGAATCACGCCGGTGTCGAACAGGCCATGCCGGCAGCTTTGAAGGGCATCCGCTTTGGTTCCGTGGAGATCCTCGTTCATGACTCCAACGTGGTCCGGATCGAACGGAAGGAAAAGACACGATTCGACAAGTAGGACGGAAAGACATATGACGGACACTCCTCTTGAGCGGCCCCCTCACATCGGCATCATCGCCGGGACGGCCGAAGGTGCGGCGCTCTGCTATCGGACCTTGTGTCACGAGGCGGAGAAGTTCATGGGCCGTCATGCCCATCCTGAAATCACGCTGCATACGTTCTCGCTGCGTTCGTACTTCGATCTCATCGACCGTGACGATTGGTCCGGTGTCGCAGATCTCTTATCGCGATCGGCGAGCACACTGGCGAACGCGGGGGCAGACCTGATCATCTGCCCGAACAATACGTTGCACCGCGCCTACGATCTGGTCCATTCACCGGTACCCTGGCTCCATATCGCGGCAGTGGTGTCGGAAGAAGCGGCCGGCAGAAAGTTTCAACGCGTGGGACTCCTGGGCACCCAGACCGTGATGGAGGGCACGATCTATCTTCCACACCTGACTCGAAGAGGAATCGAACCGGTGATTCCGGATACTCAAGCGAGGATCCGCATTCAACACATTATCCGGACCGAACTGATCGGAGGGTACAGCAATCCCGAATCACGCTCATATCTGCGGGAAGTCATTGCCGAGCTTGCGGCCACGGGAGCCGAGGCCGTCATCTTGGGCTGCACGGAGCTCCCGTTGATCCTGTCGGACGAGCTGTCGCCGATTCCGCTCTTGGATTCCACACGGTTGCTGGCCGGGTCCGCGCTGCAGCGTGTCACGTCGCGCCGAAGGGATCCTGCCGTTCGTAACAATAGGCCTGTCATCGCCGGACATGAGGAATATTCACGATAAGGAGCACCATGCCTCTCATCATCTCGATTGCATGTGCCGCTTGGTTTATGGTTATCCTTCCGACCTTCGTCGCCGCAGGCGATACGATCCGCGTGGGCCACTTTCCCAACGTGACGCATGTCCAAGGCGTGGTCGCACAGCATCTTTCGCGGACCGGCCGCGGCTGGTTTGAAGAGCGGCTGGGAAAGGACGTCAAAATTGAATGGTACGTCTATAATGCAGGGCCGAGCGCGATGGAGGCGATCCTGGCGGATTCCATCGACCTCGCCTATGTCGGTCCGAGCCCCGCGTTGAACACCTATACGAAATCCGGCGGAGAGGAAATTCGCATCATTGCGGGAGCGGCTGCCGGAGGGGCCGCCCTCGTCGTCCAACCGGATTCCGGCCTCGCGAAGCCGGCGGATTTTCGCGGAAAGACCATCGCCACGCCGCAGCTCGGCAACACCCAGGACGTCGCCTGCCGGGCGTGGCTGAGCAACGGGGGATTGAGGATCACGCAGACCGGCGGTGATGCCTTTATCGTTCCGACGGCAAACCCGGAGCAGTTCGCGCTCTTCAAAAGCAAGAAGCTCGACGCCGTCTGGACCGTGGAACCGTGGGTCTCCCGGTTGGAGCGCGACGCAGGAGGAAAAATCCTCGTGGAGCAATCGAAGGACAGCATCACCGTCCTCGTGTCGAGCGTGAAGTTTCTGAAATCAAAGCGGGAACTGGTCAAACGGTTCGCACAGGCCCATCGAGAACTGACCGCGTGGATTGTCGAGCATCCGGACGAAGCGAAGCGAATGATCCAGCAGGAACTGGTCGCCGAGACCCGCGCAGAGGTGTCCGCGGATTTGATCGGGCTGGCCTGGAAACGGATCGCACTGACCGGCGACGTCGCGCTCGACGAATACCAACACTTCCTTGCGAATGCACAGCGCGCCGGCTTCATCCGTCAGACACCCGACCTCTCCCGGCTCATAGAAAGGCTGCGCTGACATGCTCGCGCCCGAACAGGCTCCTGTACGAGTCGCGGACACGAAACTGGTTCTCGAACACGTGTCGAAGTGGTTCAAGACCCGCTCGTTGAACGTCCACGCGCTCGACGATGTCACGCTTCGGATCGCCGAGGGGGAGTTCGTCTGCCTCGTGGGACCGAGCGGCTGCGGGAAATCGACCTTGCTCAATATCATTGCCGGCCTCGACCGAGCCGACCGCGGCCTCGTGCAAGCCGACGGACAGCCGATCACCGGCCCAGGTCCGCACCGCCTCATGATGTTCCAGGAAGCCGCCCTCTTCCCTTGGCTCACGGTGCTGGGCAACGTGCTGTTCGGTCTGAAGCTCAACAGCGGATTGAATGCGGCAGAACGCCGTGAGAAAGCCGAGTATTTTCTCGAACTCGTCGGCCTGAAGCGCTTCATGCACTCCAACGTCCACGAGCTCTCCGGCGGCATGAAGCAGCGTGTGGCGCTGGCCCGCGCGCTGGCGCCGCAACCGAGCGTGTTGCTGATGGATGAACCGTTCGCCGCGTTGGACGCCTTGACGCGCGAACAACTGTACGGCGACCTCCAGCGCATTTGGAGCCACCATCGTAAAACCATCGTCTTCGTCACACACAACGTGCGCGAAGCCGTGTGTCTCGGAAGCCGTGTCATTCTCTTTTCCCCGCATCCCGGACGGATTCGCGAAGAATTCGCCATTCCCCTGCCGCGGCCCCGCGACATCAACAGCGTCGAACTCGCCCGCTATGCAACGGAGATCACACGGGTCTTGAAAGGATACGTGCAGTCGGAGGTGGCAGGATGATCGTACGATGGCTGGCCGCCATGCTCTTCTTCGTCGGACTGGTCCTGGCGTGGCACCTGGTGGTGCAGGCTCATATTTGGTCCCCGCTCCTGCTCCCTTCCCCGGCCGGCGTCTTCGAGTATCTCCGGAGCGCCGCCCAGGACGGTTCGCTCTTGGAGGCCACGGTCGTGACCGTCCGACGGCTGCTCATCGGGTACGGTTTGGGTATTGTGGTCGGTCTTCCGCTCGGCCTCCTGACGGCATCCTCCCGATGGAGCCACGACACGATCGGCATTCTGGCGCTTGGACTCCAGACGCTTCCCAGCGTCTGTTGGGTGCCGCTGGCCTTGCTCTGGTTCGGGCAGACTGAATCCGCCATGCTCTTTGTGGTCGTGATGGGAACCCTGTGGTCGCTCATCATCGCGACCGACAACGGCGTGAGGACCATCCCGCCCATCTACACACGCGCGGCCCGGAGCATGGGCTCGACCGGCCTGCACACCTGGACTCACGTGGTCCTGCCCGCCGCGCTCCCCTTCCTCCTGAGCGGGATGAAGCAAGGCTGGGCGTTCGCCTGGCGCTCCCTCATGGCCGCCGAAATCTTCGTGACGATCCTGACGGGGTTCGGCCTCGGACATCTGTTGCACTACGGTCGGGAATTGAACGCGATGGATCAAGTCATCGGAGTCATGCTGGTGATCGTGGTGATCGGTCTCGCCGTGGACAAGACCTTGTTCGCTCCGATCGAACGGTTCCTCCATCGACGTTGGGGAACCGCCCAACACTAACCCCAATTCGAACGTAATTCCATCGGCCTGGCCGTGCGCCGCAGCGGGTGTTGCGGCGATTGGGCGCCCATCTCACCCGCCCGCCCCGACCGCGCCAACACGCGGTCTCTACCCGAAGCGCCCAGCGGAAGGAATACGGCGACTCAGGTCGTCGGGTAGCAGGTCAGTGTCCCCTTGCGTCATGCCCGCGAAGGCGGGCATCCACTCCTCGATCAAGACTCCATACGGAGGAGAAGACCTTGACTGGATTCCCGCTTCCGCGGGAATGACAAACTTCAGTGGATCTGATGGCAAACTGACCCGCTGCCGGTCACCGGTTCAACTGGCACCCAATTTGTCGGTATGATACGGTAGCGCCATGAACCGCTCTCCGACGGGGTGGTTTCGCCATCTCTCGATCGGACAAAAGTTTCTCGTCTCCTTTGGGCTGATCCTCTCGCTCTTGGCGCTGAGCCTGACGGCGCTCTTGTTCTATCTCTCCCGCATCAACAGCTATGTCGACCGACATAAGCGGATCACCGTCCCCGCCATCGTCACCGCCGCCGACATGCAGCGGGATGCCTATGACCTGAAGCTGGCCCTGCATCTTCACGTTGAACGGAACTCCTCCGATTCTCTGACCGAGACGCTCGCCGAGATGGATCGCCACACCGCGGATATCCGAAACGCGCTGGACCTTTACAAGCGCACTCATGCGGCGCGCACCCATCCCGTCCTGTACGGGATGTTGGAGGAGCATCGGCGCATCGATCTGGCGGACAGGGAGGATCGGGCGATCGAGGATATCGCCGCGTCGCTGGCTGAACTGACCGCCGCGTGGAAGCGTTTGCCCGTGCAGATCGCCCCAGCCCGACCGGACATGGCGTTGACCGATCGGCTCATGACGCGAGTCCTCGACGGCCTCAATCAACTCGTCGAAGCCCACACACAGATCGACATTGAAATGAAACACGAAGGGGATCGTCTGCTCGGCCGTGCGCGCCTCATCGCGTTGGCTCTGACCCTGTTGCTGGGCCTGGTCATCGCCGCCACCTATGTGCTGGCCACCAGGCACATTGCCCGTCCGCTCACGACGTTGGCCGCAACAGCCGATCAAGTCGCCCATCACGATCTCACAGCCCAGTTCATGCCTTGGCCCAGTCGCGACGAGGTCGGCACGCTCGCGGGCTCGCTGGCTACCATGCTGGCCGGCTTGCGGGAACACAGCACCGCGCTCATCCGCAAAACCAAAGAGCTCGAAGCCTTCACCTATTCGATCGCGCACGACCTCAAAGGTCCATTGCGCGAGATCGAAGGCTTCTCGTCGCTGCTGGAGAAGCAGTTCGCCGATTCCGGAGACGCGCAAGCCAACCATCACATCGGGGTGATCAGGTCCTCGGCCATCCGGCTGACGCACATGATCGACGCGTTATTGAAATATTCCCGGCTCGAGCAGCAGGAACTCCCCAAACAACGGTTCAACGTGCGGGACATGATCCAAAACCTGGTCAACGACCGGTCGGCTTCCGGGCAGATCGCGGATCGGGCGGTTCACGTCGATCTCCCGTTCGATGAGCTCTACGGAGAGCCCGTCAGCGTCCGACAGGCTCTCGCCAATATATTCGACAACGCGGTCAAATTTTCCCGCGGCCGACCGAATCCAGACATTCGTATCAGCGGCGCGGAAGACCCCGTGCAACAGGTGATCCGAATCACGGATAACGGGATCGGCATCGAAGCGGCTCAGACCGAGAAGATCTTCGGGCTATTCGAGCGCCTGCACGGCCCTCAGGACTACGAAGGCACCGGGGTCGGACTGGCGATCGTGAAACTGGTCATGGACAAGCATCACGGTCGAGTCTGGGTCGAATCGACGCCAGGCACTGGGAGTACGTTTTCTCTCGCGTTCCCTCACGGGAACATCGGCACGTGAGTTTTTGAAACCGTCGCTCCGTGCGGGAAGACAGAAAGAGAATAGGAACGGCGACAGACGACATGCGCGCCCTCATCATCGACGACGAAGAATATGTCCGCCTGGTGCTCCAGCAGGCCCTGCGGGAGGAGGGCTGCGAGGTGACCGCGGCCAAGAACGGCAAGATCGGCATCGAACTGCTCCAATCGACCACGTTCGACTTCGTCGTCACCGATCTCCGCATGCCGGGCATCGACGGCAAAGCCGTGTTGAAATGGGTCAAGGAGCACCAGGCCGAGGTCGATGTCGTGGTGCTGACCGGACACGGCGACGTCAAGGATGCCGTCGAGGCCATGCGACGAGGGGCGTGGGACTTTCTGATCAAGGACACGCCGTTCGATGCGACCGTCGTCAAGTCGGCCCTGGCCAAACTGCGCACCATGCGCGCGCTGCGAAAAGAGAATCTCGCGGCTCGCCACGGGGGATTCAGTCGCGACGTGATCGTGGAGGGAACGAGCCACGCCTGGCGGCAGCTCAGAACTCAGATTACGAAGGTCGCTCCCTCGAATGCGCCGATCCTCATTCAGGGCGAGACCGGCTCCGGCAAAGAAGTCGTGGCGCGGCTGCTGCATGATCTCAGCACCCGGGCGAGCGGCCCGTTCTTGTCCGTCAACTGCGGCGCCGTGAACCGGGAACTGCTGGAAAGTGAGCTGTTCGGGCACGAGCGAGGGTCGTTCACGGGCGCAACATCGCCCAAGCAGGGTCTCGTCGAAGCCGCTGAGGGCGGCACACTTTTTCTCGACGAGATCGGCGAGATGCCGGGACCGATGCAGGTGACTCTCCTACGATTTCTCGATCGAGGCGAGTACCGACCGGTGGGCAGCACGAGAACTCTGCACGCCGACGTGCGCCTCGTCGGAGCGACGAATCAGGACATCCAGGCGCTGGTCGGGCAAGGACGCTTCCGCGAAGATCTGTTCTATCGGATCAATACCGTGACCCTGCAGGTCCCGCCGCTTCGTGAGCGCACGGAAGACATTGCGCCCCTGGCCGAACATCTTCTCCACAACGTCCGGGCTCCGGGATCTTCGATCCGCCGACTTTCGGCGAATGCGCTCGGACGGCTGACATCCTACCGGTGGCCCGGCAATATTCGAGAACTGCGCAACGTCATTGAACGCCTCGTGATGCTGGGCACAGGCACGGACGCCATCACGGACGAAGAGGTCAGGCAGGTCTTGCCAAAGCCCCACGACAGGCTTCCGCGAGAGGAGCTGTCGCGCGCCTCGCTCGAGGAAGTCGAACGCCGGCACATCAAGCTGGTGCTCGATGCCTGTGACGGCAACAAGACACAGGCGGCCAAGATCCTGGCCATCGATTACAAGACGTTGCTGAGTAAGTTGAAGAAAGACGACCCGGACCGTTGATTCGACGTCTCTCGCGTTTCGCTCCTTCGGACGGAACGGGGTGTTTCGCTGTTGCGGCTTGCAGAAGATATTCACTTTTTCAATGAGACGCCTGCCTACCGGCCAAACCCATTTTCAGACGTTGCTCTCGCTTCTTGCGTCAGTCTCCCTGTTCGGGACACTCGGCTCATCGCTGTCGCCGGTGTACGCGCAACGCGGGGGCGACGTGTTTTCCAGCGACAGCGGGACCGGCAAGACCTGGTGGGACGTCAAGCGGAAGGACTATCCCGAATGCAAGGGGCTCGTGGACCAGCATGAGGAGATGACCGGTGATCTGTATCGGCTCGATGCCGAGGCCAAGCAGGCGGTCGAGCCCGAACGAAAGCAGATCGTTCAACAGATCAACGATCTCAGCCGTCAACGCACGAAGGTGCAGAAGCAGATCTTTGAGTGCATTCGTAAGCCCAGCAGCAAGGAATCGACCTCGCCCCCCTTGCTGAAAGGCAAAGTCGAGAAGGACGATTCACCTTCCGGCGAACCGGATAGGCCCCAAGCCAAACCTCCTTCCACAAGGGACAACGCGCCTCCTCCAACACGGAAGAGTCCTCCGCCTAAGAGCCCGCCATCTTCGACCAAGCAGGTACAGCCGCCAGGCCACCAACGGGAGCCGGAATCACCGGAATACGGTCTTTTTGGGCCGGGACAGCCTGACCCGATTTTCCTCTTTGCGGACGGCACCTCGAAAGGGATTGCGGAGTGCTTCGAAGAGGACGTGAAGCCTGAAAATATCCTGACCGGCGCCGTGATCGGGAGACTCAAGAAGTTTCAACGAATCGGACAAGCCGTCTCGACCATAGGAAAGGCGAACAACCTCGCGTCGATCTACGACCAGCTGAGGCAGTTCGACCCGACCATGAACGATTACCAGCTTGGCCGGTATCTCGCTCGGCTGTTGTGCGAAGGGCGAGACCTCCCCGACATTGGAGGCGGCACTCGTCGAAACCCGAACGGGTCGGATTCGGGCACACCAGGCAAATCGGCCGGAGTCGAAGACGTCCACAAGAAACGGCCGGATGACGAGGGGCCAGAAACCGGAGACAACGGCAACAACAGGCTCTGGAAGCCGAAGACGCACTTTCCGCCCGCTCGGCCTCCACTCGATCGAGGCATGCCTTTGGAAGACCACAAGCAGCTGATGAAGCTTGCGGTAGAGGAAAAGAAGATCATCATCGTCCGGGATTCGAGTCCCGCGGCCATGCGGTGGGTAGGCCGGCCGCGGCACATCCCGAAACCACAGGACGTCAAGGCCAAAACGATTCCCTATGACCCCGGCAAGACGTGGCAGGAGAATCAGTTCGCAGGTCTGGCCTCGGCCAAGGGACTTTCAGATGCCGATCGGAGAGAGTTACTCAAGAAACGCTACACGATCCGCGGAGAACATGAAATCATCGTGGACCCAAAGGGCAACCGTCTGTACAGCGATACCGATCTTCATGGTGTCTATGACATGAACGGGCAGGATGCCTGGTCGGATGGCATGAAACAGAGGATGAACGATGCATTCCTGGAAAATATGGTCCAGCACGGCCCGCATGACAATTGGCCCATCCGAAACGACAAGGAACTTGCCGGCTCGAACGCCGGGCCACAGATCGGTCAAAAAGACGGCCGACCGCACACGGTCACGGCCTACCTGCCTGACGGCACGACTCAACGCATGGAGACACTCCCCCAATTGAAACAGTTTTACGAAGCCAACGGGATCGATTGGAACTCGATCTACCCAGGCTATTGAAGGCGAGCGTTGGCTTCGGAGGCTCTGAGGATTCACGATGGCGCCATCTCTGTCATTCCCCTTCATAGGCTGGGTTGTCGCAGGGATCTGGCTGCTCGCTTGGCCGGTTTTTGCCGAGCCGCAGGGCTCGGATCAGTTCAGCACATCAGGGGAGTACGATCGATTCGCCGTCGGCAACGCTCACCGCTGGTACGACAAGCACTCCACGGGCGCCAAGCAGAAATCCAGCCACTGTCTTGCGATCCTGGATGAAGCGAAGACGTTTCAAGACAACGGCTTGGCTCTCGATGAAGCAGCGAGACAGCCCGGTTTGGACAGTCGCCAGGCCACTGCGCTCCGTAAGCAGGCCAACGAACAGTTCGGACTCAGAGACAAGAAGATACGCGCCTTTATCGATTGCTTCAATCAAGCGAATCGGAAAAGCAGCCCGGGCTCAGATCAGTTCGCAACCGGCGGAGACGCTCCACGCGGCGACAACCGGCAGGCACAACCAGGAACGCCATCCTCGCCGAGATCTCGCAAGGATGGCGACAACGGTCAGACACAGCCGCCTCGTCCCACGCACAAGCCAGGCAGCACCGATCAGAGGACACCGTCTGATGTCTTCTCTACCAAGGGAGACAAGACACCTTCCGAGGGCATACCGACACAGAAACCATCGGAACAGCCCTACGGATCGGGATCGGACCAGATACGAACAAGACCGGACCCCACTGGAAAGACTCCGCCTGACATCTTCCACACCAGCCCCGGTAAACAGCAGCCCGGTGATGTCTTTGAGACGAATTCATCGGATCGCGCCAAGCCCACCGAACAAAAATCAAATCCGGTACACATTGATACGCAGCCTCGAGAGAAAATCTGGAACCTGCAGCAGCTGGCCGTCTGGGTGTTTGAGAACTACAAGAGCAGCATCGGTCCCATCTCCACCGTTCCCATTAAGAATGCTGCCGAACCGACCTATCTCGTTTTGCTCTCAGGTTTGGATCTCTTCAAGCTTGGCCGAGCCACCAGCACGTTGGTGGATGCAAGAATGGCGTTCACCAATATCGCCGTACTCGACGCCTATTTGGACGCAATATTGGTCGCAACGAAGTCGCTGCCACACAAAGCCAACCTGATCATCGCCGGCCACAGTTTGGGAGGCATCGAAGCACAGAAGGTCGTATCTCGTCTCAGAGAAGCAGGTTTCCATGTGCAGCAGGTCATTACGTATGGTTCGCCCATCACCGCCTTTCGTGATGGCACAACGCAGTATCGCTACGTCACAGCCAAGGGCGACCAGATTGCCGAAATCTATCAGCTTCAGGATAATAATCCTGCGATCGTCCGAATTCCTGGAGGTACGGATCCGTTACCTTTCTCTCCCAACAGCAGCCACCAGATTTATCCTCGTTCTCTGCAGTTGACCTATCGCACGGTGCCCAAGGTCGCCCACATCAGCGCGCCATGCTGGGAGCTCGATCTCCATCAGGTGGTGGAATATTCCGCCCCAGACCTGGCGTCACGAATTCTGCGACTCCCTTCCGGGGACTATAAACGGGCGATGCGAATCTGCCCGCGCAATCCGGGCTCTAGTGATCCCCATTGCGGTTGCGCACGTGACTCAAGGGGCGGACACATGAGCAGCAATTGTTTTTGGGCATCGCTTGCGGAAGATTTGACTCAGGAAACAGGCGGTCGGATTCAATACTGGGCTCCTTGCGAGCCGCAGGGGACACAGGAGGCGGTCATTAATGAGGCGTTGCTCCGGCACTATGGAAGAAATCACCAACAAGTAGTTCACAATCGGAAAGAAATCGACGACGCCTTGAAGAGCCCGGGGAGCAGAGGCGTCGTCTTCTTTACCAACCTCACAAGGGTCCAACCCATCGATCGCTCGGCTCCACGGGAGCCTGGAGCCACCTACAGAGAACTGAGCGGGCAGCTCTATAAAGAGGAGCCTGGGAAATACTACCACGCGATCGGCCACGAGCTCTTCCAAAAGCACCGTCACGTTGTGAACGCCAGAAACAACGGAGTGAAGGTCGTCATTTATGATGCGCAGTCGTCTTCGCCGGAATTTATGTGTGACGCCGGCGACTATTTCAATATGAGAACGCTTGAGATCAAATTCTTCCAGACGAAGTTCGCGCCTCGGGACAACCGGCACAGCGCCAAGCCCACATCACAATCTCAGTAAGCGGGGTCTTCCAAGTTCTAATGCCCTCCCTGAATGTGATCGATCGCCGATCCTCACCTGCACGCTGGCTCTTCTTGATCCTCGTGCTCGTACCTCTTGTTCCAACCTTGATCTCGTCGATCGATACCGTGCGCGCGCAACCCACCGGCGGCGACGTGTTTTCGAGCGACAGCGGGACCGGCAAGACCTGGTGGGACGTCAAGCGGAGGGACTATCCGGAATGCAAGGCTCTCGTGGACCAGCATGAGGAGATGACCGGTGAACTGTATCGGCTCGATGCCGAGGCCAAGCAAGCGGTCGAGCCTGAACGAAAGCAGATCGTTCAACAGATCAACGATCTCAGTCGTCAACGCACGAAGGTGCAAAAGCAAATCTTCGCCTGCATTCGCGAGTCCAGCCGCTCGCGTCGATCAGACCCGCTCGCGGGGGACGCCAATGACGAAGGATCACCAGCCGAGCGATCCGACGGCGCGATTCGGGGTCAGGAGATCCTGACGCCGCAAGGCAGGAAGCTCCTGTTTCAATTGAGCGCCGAGATGAATGAGATCGCCAAGGATCAAGCCGGCCACAGTGACCCAGGCAGCGAATTCCTTGGGGGCTTGGCCGAGTGGGCCGGCGAAACCCTTCAGCTCTTGGCGCAGAAGCCCGGCGCGCCGGTCGAGCAGATGGCCAAGGGCATCATGGACTACCTCACCAATGACAACGCCGCCAATCACGCCGCACTTCGCGCCGCCGCCGAGCAGGCTGTCCGCGAATTCCAGGAGAACCCGGCGCGATTTCTTGGGAAGAATCTGCCCGACGTGCTGCCCACTCCGGGAAGCGCCGCCAACAAGGCCCGCGCGCTTCAGCGGGTTTCGCAAGCTGAGAAGGCCGCCGCCCGCATCAAACGCATGGCCGACGCCAAGAATAAGCTGAAAGAGTTCTACAAAAAGGTCGGCCCACCTGGTCAGGGCTACGGGCCGGACGCCCGGATTCGTGCCTGTTCGGCGATCAACTCGTGCGTGGACAAAGCGCTGGCTGAAGCGCAATTGTTCAAGACCGGAGGCCCTATCGGTGATGGAACGCCCTGGGATATCGTGGGGGTGCACAACCTCCAGACGCCGAAATTCCCCGATGCGCCGAGCGGAAGGCCACCCCTGACGCCCGACTCGCCGAACTGGCCGAAGGGCAGGCCATACGACCCGAACCAGCCGCTGCTCGACTTGCACCACACTCGCGAGCAGCTGTACGCCAAGCTGAAGCCTTACGGTGACGGTTTCAAGCCGCGGCAGACAGGCACCTACAACCCTGAGCAACTCGACATGATCTGGAACGGCGAGCCGATTCCCATGAAGGGACCAGAACACATCGCGACGATCCTGGAGCGCGAGGGTGTCGGAAGTCAGGGGTTGGTGATGGTCGAGTTAAAGCGACCACAAGGCGATGTGGCCGGCCACGTGGTCAATTTCCAGAACCCAAATGGAAAAGTCACTGTCGTCGACAGAACTCGTTTACGAATCGACAGCTCGGAAGTGGAGAACTGGTTCTTCTTCCCAATCTATTAGCCCACATAGTTCCGTGTGCCGTGAAGGGGAAGCGTCCCACCCGTGCGGGTCCTCTCGCAACAAGAGGAACAATTCGTCTGCGTCTACTGCAGCAATCCGCTGCCACGGTTCACGAACCGCGACTTGGCTGGCCCGCTGAATTGATCCCGGATACCGCAGTTGAATTTGGGCCTGAAGTCCCGGACGAGCGATGAGGGCTCCTCCAGTTTGGACATCAGGCGATCAGTCACTGATCGCGTTGTCATTTCGATGATCGGTTGGTCATTTCGAACGGAGTGAGAAATCCTTGTCTCGAGCACAGCGTGAGATCAAAGCAAAGGGGTCGGATCAAAGCAAAGGGGTCGGGAGTCTTTTCTTGACGGTCTACCGAGGAATTAAGACTCCCGACCCCTTTTCCGTCCCTTTTCGTCCCCCTCACCGCAGGGCAGGATCGCCGCAGTTAGACCCTCCCCCTTTAATACAGCTCTCATAGGCACGCTTTCGCGAGATTTGATTCTGTTCAGCCCGTACCGCCTCTTCTTCCCGGTCCGCCTGATGACTGGCCTGGCGCAGGTAGGCCATCCGTTCGGCCGAATTGTTGAACGTCCGGCCGGCCGGTTCGATGTTGAGAACGACCGAGCGCAGCCGGTTGCCCACCACTGCGGCTTGCTCTTGGTCGTTTCGGAAGCCCACGTAGCTGTTCCGTCCTTTCAGATGATTCGAAAAATAATTGGCTTGACTGTGGCCCTGGTCTCCCGCCAGGTCGAACCAGCGAATCGCCTCCTGCCGATTCTGCGGAACGGTCATGCCGAATTGGTAGACACGACCGAGCAGGAATTGCCCCTCGGCATTTCCTTGCTCCGCGCTCTTGCGAATCCACCGGACGGCCTCGGCCCAATCTTCTTTCACGCCGGTCCCGTTTTCATAGATTTGCCCCAGATAGTTTTGCGCTTCCGCATACCCCTGCTCTGCCGACTTGCGATACCACCGAACGGCTTCGTCGTTGCTCTGACGGACCCCCTCGCCGCGTTCATACTGATAGGCGAGCAGATATTGTCCCCTGGGATGGCCTTGGTCGGCTAACTTTTGAAAGACCTTGGCTGCTCCGCCGAAGTCCTTCGCCTTGTACAGCCGTAACCCTTCGTTAATCTGTTCCTGGGTCGGCGTGAGCGTCGCTGGTGCTCGACCGAGACCGGCAAGCGCCAACGAGGCGTCCCGCGCTCCCGCGGTTTCCGCTTTGGTGTAGTAGATCCTCGCTTGCGTCAGATCTTTCGAGACGCCGATACCGTGTTCATACGCGCGCCCCATGTGGAAGAGGCCGTCGGGATTGTTCTGGTCCGCCGATTTTCGATACCATTTCACGGCTTCGACAGGATCAGCTTTCACGCCATTGCCTTTCTCGTAGAAAAAGCCGAGCCACGCTTGCGCGGCAGCGTAGTTCTGCTCAGAGGCTTTCCGAAACCACGTGGCGGCCTTTGCAAAGTCCTTCTTGTGATTGAGGCCATACGCGTACGAAAGCCCCATACAATATTGATCGGCAGGAGCTTTCGAATCATCACCGAGGCGGACAATGATCCGACGACAGGCGGCCAGATCGTCACTGGCGTCGGCATAGGCAATGGCAGGAAGGATGACGCACGACAAGACCAGCCACACGACGATTTGCATAACCACCTCCGATCACCGATCGAGGATCAAAACAACAAAACACCGGGGTCGGGAGTCTTACTTCTTCGCTGGGCCGTCAAGAAAAGACTCCCGACCCCTTTTCTTTGGCCTTTTCTTCTGGCCCGCCGGCGGGTCTTTCCGGCTAATTGCAAGATCCGCCGAAAGTGGCCTGCCTGTCCGGTGTCCATCTGCCGCCGGCCATCGTGCACCCGGTGTCTGTCGTTTGGCTTGAGAGGGCAGCTTGGGCCATCGCCTGCTCGGCTTCGATGCGATCGAACTCTTTGGCCATTCGTCGAATGTAGGCAGTCCGCTCGCCGCTGTTGTGGAATATCACTCCGACCGGATCGGCGGGGCAGCGGAGGCCGCCGATGGCATTCCGTTCCTGCTGATCGCGAAAGCCGATGCAGTTGCTATAGTCGTTCAGCCATTTGGCCCAATAGGCGCCTTTGGGATGTCCGAGCTTATCGGCTTTCTTGAACCATTCAATCGCGATCGCGCGGTTTTGTGGCACGGCCATGCCAAACTCGTACATGCGGCCCACCGCGAAGGCCGAATCTTGGAATTTCTCAGCCCCCTTGAAGTAAAGACGGAACGCCTCGGCCCAATTTTCTGGAACGCCCTTTCCGAGTTCGTAGAGCAATCCAAGTGTCTTCTGGCCGATCGGATTGCCCTGGTCGGCCGATTTCTTGTACCAGAATGCTGCTTGCTTCTCGTTCTTCGGCACCCCGTCGCCGAATTCGGTCAATTGTCCCATAGCCAGCTGACAATCATCGTTACCCATTTCCGCGCATTGTTGATACAGTTTTGCCGCCTGCTCGAATCTTTTCTGCTTATATGAGCGATAGGCTTCGGCTTTGATATTCATGCCCGGCCTGGTGTCCTTCAGATCCTGCTCTCGTTTCTCTATGAATTTCGGAGCGGCCCTGTCACCCATCTCAACCGCTTTCTTGAGGAGTTCGGTGGATTTCGCTTCGTCATGCGGTACGCCGGTCCCGAGATGATACAGATTAGCCAGTCGGCGCGCCGCGGCCGCGTTGCCGTTGTCGATGCCCTTTTGATACCACTTGGCTGCCGTCGCCGGATCTTCCTTCACGCCGCTTCCTTGCTCATAAAGGATTCCCAACACGAGCGGGGCGCGCATGTGACCGGCATTGGCGGCCTGTTCCAACCAAGGTATCGCGTTGTGATATTCCTTCGACACGTACAGTTTGATCGCGCCCGCGCAGAACATCGATTGCGCGTCGCCCGACTTGGCTTCGGCGATGTGCCCTTGCAGCGCAATGCCAGCCGGAGCTTTGTGCAGGCACTCCGTATCAAGAAAGCTCTCGGTGACCTTCGGATCGGAACTGACAATACCTCGGGGAGAGTCAAATGGAGCTGGGCCTTTTTTTTGTGAACCTGTCAGAGGGATGGAAGGTTCAATCGGGCCTGTTCCGCCAGGTTGTCCAGTGGGCCGGCGAGATGACGGTGGGGAGCTGTTCGTGTCCTGACGGGTCAATAAATCAGCGAGCGCCCCTTCTTGGTTGATTCTGGTTGCCTTCACGAAGGACTGGGAAGGGTCCGTACTCACTAGTTTCGTCCCCCCATCGGCAAGAGCAAGCCGGTTGAGGTATCCACCGTGTTTCCATTTGAGCGCGACAGCACCCTTAGCCGCATCCAGGCATTCCCAAGTGCCCGCGTTCCCGGACTGTTGCGTGAACGTCCCGTCGGCGTTGATCGTCACCTCACCGCCGACGAACCAGGCCCACTTGCCGACGACGGCATCACACGAAGCTGTGTACGCAGGGTTTGGGAAAAAGAAACCGGCCAGTCCAGCGGCCAACACGACGAGGGCTGTTCCCGTTCTGATGCTAATCATGGAGAGTCTCTCTTACGGCTTCGACCACCACAATCCGAGTCCAACGCAGGCACGAGCCTTCCCTCCAGTTCCCGCACGACATGTCCTTGGTTGAACGTCGAAACAAATGGGCCGGGCGTCTTAATTGATCGCTGGGCCATCAAGAAACGACTCCCGACCCCGTTTCGTTATCCTTGTGCGCACAGGAGAGCGCAAGCGCCATCGCTGCTGGAACTGTCCAACCACCATTCAATGAGATGGCTCGCGAGGCCGGCATGGTCAACCTCCTGAGCGGGAAGAACGGAAGCCAGGCTACTGCGTTGCCGGAGACCTGTCAATCAGAGAAGCCTCAGAGAAGCCCCGATACCGCCAGTCCCTCGAAAGGGAGGTCATTGAAGTTCGCCGAAAGCGAGAAGTACCATTCCGCCCGGTGCAAAAGCACTCATCGATTACCATCACGCCCAACGCGGGCTTCACGCAGCCGGTCACGTTCAGTTGCGGTGGCTTACCGGTCGGCGCAGCTTGCAGCTTTAACCCGGCCTCGGTCACGCCGGCCGGTGGACCGATCAATCCCACCCTGACGATCAGCTCGAACGGCGGAGCGGTGGCGCTGCTTCCCGGCGCCTCGCCGACGATGTTTGCCTGGCTGCTCCCGGCCATCGGCCTGATCCCGATTGGCTTCCTCGCGCGACGACGTGGGACCGATCATCGCCTGCTTGGCATCCCGGCAGCCTGGTTGATTGCGCTGGCCGTGATCGGTACCTTGAGTTGTAGCAACAGCGATTCCTCGCCGCCGCCTCCGGCAACCAATTCAGGCGGAGGTCCGGCTGCGACCGGAACGTCGGCGGGCACATCGAATGTGACCGTGACTGCGAATTTCGGCTCGGGCAGCAGCGGCGTGCCGGTCACGCTGGTGGTGCCGCGCTGAAGCGGAAAGAGGAAACCGGTGTCAGCAACCGTTTTTGCCTTCGCCCACGTCGTATTGACAGGCTTGATTCGGAAGGCGCATGATGATCAGTTGCTAACCAAGAGGCCACGAATGGAACCGGGGTAACCCTCAAGATTCCTACGAGGCTGAGTCGTTCCGGCACACCATCACGCCCTCGCGGAGGTCTCATCCGCGAGGGCGTTCGCGTTTTCAACACCTTCTCACTTGCTCACTTGAAGCGGAATTCCTACGTACTCAAGGAGGACTGTATGAGATCGGTGCTGACTTTGCTGCTGGGACTGGCCGTCTGGTGGCCTGCATTCGCCTTCGCCGAAGGAGCCGGAGGCGGCTATCGAGGAATCGGCTCCATGTACTACACGCTGATGTGGGTCGTCCTTTGCTACGGGCTGTACGACACCTTCGGCAAAACCGTCATGTACATCGGTGCTCCGATTCTGGCGGTGACCTTTTACTTTCTACTGCCTCCGACATAAGTAACGGCAACGAAGGGTTGAGGGAGACGGCATTCGTCTCCCTCGCTCCTGTATCACCCTCCCGAGCGTAAGAAACCACCGAAGATGTGCGCCGCGGCAATGATTGGGGACGCCGATCATGATGAAGCCCGTCCGCGATTACCGAGCAAGGGCCTTCAGGCGGTCACTCAAGCGGAGATTCTCTTCATAATCCACGGTGCAGTCGATTACGATCGGCTGGGGGCTTTGCAACGCCTCCATTAGCGCGGGGCGAAGTTCCGACAGCTCCGTGACTCGATATCCCCGTGCCCCGAAACTCTCGGCATAGCGAACCAGATCGGGGTTGCCGAAGTCCACCGACGCGCTGCGGCCGAACCGCACCATCTGTTTCCAGCGGATCACCCCGTATCCGTTGTCACGCCAGACCAGTATGACCAGCGGCAGACGAAGCCGCACGGCGGTTTCCAGTTCTTGAGAATTCATCAGAAACCCGCCGTCTCCCGTCACGGCGACCACTCGCCGCTCAGGATGCAGCAGCTTCGCCGAAAGGGCGCCCGGCACGGCCATGCCCATCGCGGCAAAGCCGTTCGAGATGATGCAGGAATTGGGAATCTCACAAGGAAACATCCTTGCCATCCACAGCTTATGCGCGCCGACATCGCAGATGATGAGGTCGTCCGGCCCCAGCGCGGCGCGCAGTTCTTTCATGAGCCACTGAGGTCGTATGGGACCGGACGACCCGCCTTGGAGTTCAGCGGCAAATCCGTCGACGACTGTGGCACGCGCCTCGTTCACCCAGGCGGAGCCGAACGGCTCGAGGTGCGGCGCAATCTGTCCCAACGCGAGCCGGATGTCGCCCAACAGGCCCACGTCCACGATGTAATGTTCGTCCACTTCGGCGGGCGAGGGGTCGATATGCACAATGTGCTTGTTGCGATCCGGATTCCAAAAGCATGGCGCATACTCGACAAAATCGTACCCAAGCGCGATGACGACATCGGCTCGTTCCATCACCGAGGCCGAATAATCTCTGGCTTGCAGCCCCAGCGTATACAGGGACAGCCGATCGCTGTCCGGCATGACCCCCTTGGCCATGAAGGTATGCAGGACGGGAATGTCTAGCTGACGGGCAAACCGTCGAACTTCTTCATGCGCTCGGCCCCGGACGACTCCGTTGCCCGCGAGGATCAGCGGCCGCTGTGCCCGGCGAATCGACTCCGCGGCGCGGGCGACCTGTGTGGGCGACGGCTCCGGCGCAGCCGGCGCCTGCACGAACAGCGGCTTCGATATTCGCTCTGCATCCGTGATCGATTGGTCCGCCACGTCCTCGGGCAATTCCAGGTGCGTTGACCCGGGTTTTTCCATCTGGGCCACTTTGAACGCCTTGCGAATCGCCTCCGGAATGACCTCGCTCTTCGGAATCGACGTATTCCACTTGGTGACCGGCTTCAGCATGGACATGACGTCGATATACTGGTGGGATTCCTTGTGGCGACGATTGAGGGAGGCTTGACCGGTGATGGCGACAAGGGGCGCCCGGTCCAGGTACGCGTCCACTATTCCGGTCATGAGATTGGTGGCCCCGGGCCCCAATGTCGACAGACAGACGCCCGCCTTCCCGGACAGGCGGCCGTACACATCCGCCATGAAGGCGGCGCCTTGCTCGTGCCTGGTGTGCACGACGTGAATGCCGGAGTCGAGAAGCGCGTCGATTAATCCCAGAGTTTCCTCTCCCGGCAGCGCAAAAACGAACTGCACCCCTTCATTCTCCAAACAGCGAACCAACAGTTCCGCAGCCGTCATCTTCTACGAGGCTCCTTTACGTCGCTTCATTCTATCAAGCTCACGGCAAACCGAGCAAAGCATCACGCGGCCCGATTCGCGACGGGCGAGCCGTGGATCGCTCTGAGTCACCGGCGCACATGTGGTCCGACGACGAAGGGATCGAGATCAATCAGGCAGGCGACCGGGCGGCATCCATGCTCCAGATTCCGGATCCTTGCGCGGAGATGGAGAGAAACACGAAGCAGTACAGGGCGGCCAGCTCGCCCATATTTTGAATCGGCAAGGGTGTCTGGAGGCCGTGAGCCATCCAATAGGCGAAGGCCATGAGCCCGCTGCAGAGAAAGGCGGCCCAGCGGGTGAACAGCCCGATCATGATCAGCGTCCCTCCGATCAGCTCGATCGGACCGGCGATGGCGATCACGAAGGAGGGAATCTGCGGAGGCGGCGGCATTGGGAAACTGAACAGCTTCTGCGTGCCGTGCCACAAAAACAGGAATCCGGCCACGATACGCATGAGAGCGTAGGTCTGCTGGGCATAGGCCTGCGGGATCGGGGACATACTCACCTCCTCGGTAGGGCTCGGTAGAAATGAAACCGTCGATCATGACACGGAGGATGTCTCAAGCTACCCAGTTGCTCTGGATCTGTCAACGCCTCCCGCCCCGATACGCCATGATCTCAGCCTTCAAGGCCTGCACCGAATCCCGCCTGGCGGTGATCGAACCCGTATGGTAGGGTGGACAGACTATCCACCCTGTCGGCCGAGCGAGCCGTGACAGGACCGAAAACCACATGAACAGATCACGAATCGGCTCTCTCATCCTCACCGGCGTCCTGCTCCTGCCGGCGGTTCTCACCAGTTGCGCCACATCGCTCCTTTACAACCATGCGGATTGGCTGATCACGCGTCAGATCGACGCCTACTTCGATCTCAACCGTTCGCAACGTTCATTCGTCTCTTCCCGGTTGAACGGAATCCTGAGCCGCCATCGCCGGGAGGCTCTCCCTCAATATGAAACGGTGTTGCATGAGATGGCCGCCAGGGTGCAGCGCGGTCTGACCGATGTCGACGTGCAATGGGCGGCCGCGGAGTATGATCGGTTGAGGGCCGACCTGTTTGGCCGATTCTCCACGGACGGAGCTGAATTCATCCGCCTGGTGAACGATCCACAGATTCCGCACCTCAAGCAATCCCTGCAGGCGCGCCTCTCGAAAGAAGAAGCGCTCTTGCATGACGATCACCGCACGAGACTGTCGAAGCGCACGGAGCGGCTCCTGTCATTGGCGCGCGAGTGGCTTGGAGACCTTTCCCCGTCGCAAGAACGGGACATTGCCGGGGCCGCGATGGATTTGCCGGACATTCTGCCCTCCTGGTACGCGCATCAGATGGAGCGCAATCGGCAACTCATCACCCTGATCGAATCGAGGCGAAACGAAGACACCCCGGGGCGCATGAACGAATGGCTGGTGAATCAGGACAAGACCGCCGATCCGGAGTTCCGAGAGCAGTTGCGCCAGTTCAAAGTACGCATCGGGGACCTGCTCCTCATGATCGATCGGTCGGCGACCGCGGAGCAGCGGCGCCGCGTCGTCGCCAAGCTCGACGACCTGGCTCAGACCGTCCACGGTCTCAGCCGCATCTAGGAGTCTGTCCGCATGATCCCGGATTCCGCAGTTGGATTCGGGCCTGTGGTCGTGAAAGAGCGATGAGGGCTCCTCCAGTCATCACATCAGAGACGATCAACCCCTGATCGCGAGGGCACAGGTTTCTCCCGTTGGCCGTAGCTCCCCCAACCTACCGCTCCGCGCACCGTTGTCCGCCGACACCGTCCGTCGTACAGGGTCTCGATTCGTGGGGGGAAGAGACGGTCGCCGATCGGCCGGACTGATCGGCCTGCATCGCCCGGATCGCGTCAAGGTTTTTCTGTTCGTTGGTTCCGGACTCGACGTCGATCTTCTCCGCCGCCGGGCCGATCATGATCAATCCGCAGCCTGAGGACAGCGCAGACAGGATCAGCACAATGGAGACTCGGACCGCCACCTTGCCTTTCAGCAGCACCATCGCTCACTTCATTCCCACGACCATGCCGTCCGGACCGGCCAGACGCTTCACTTTCGTGCGCTTGAATCCGACTTCCTTCATCCATTTACAGCAATCAGCCCCGGTAAAGTCGAACCCACCCGGGGTCTCGATCAGCATGTTCAGGCTCATCAGGAGACCGAAACCGTTCGTCTTCCTCGCATCGTCGATCAAGGCCTCGTGCACGATCAACGCGCCGCCGGGGGGCAACGCCTCGTAAGCCTTTCGCAGCAACATCATCTTCTCGTCCAGGTTCCAATCATGAAGAATATGCCCCATGATCAAGACATCGGTCCGAGGCAGCGGGTCCTTGAAGAAATCGCCCGGGTGGAACCGCAGCCGTCGATCGAGAGCTTTGCCCTTCACATAGGCTTCGAACACCGGCTGAACGACCGGCAGGTCCATGCCGGCGCCGGTGAGATGCTTGTGAGCCATGGCGATTTCTCCGGCAACGCCGCCCTGCGCGCAGCCGACGTCGACGAACGTCCGGTAGCGTTTCCAGGGAAATGTTCTCGCAAGGACCTGGGCCGTTCCGAGGCTGAGGCCGGTCATGGCCTTGAGAAAGTTCTCGAGCCTGATCGGATCGGCATAGAGGGTTCCGAAAAAATCATCCCCGGTCTTGGCTTCGTTCTGCGGCTGGCCGGTGCGCAGCCCCTCGGTGAGCGCTCCCCAGAACCGGTAGAGCCGGGCATTGGCCATCTCAAGGATGCCACCGACGTATGACGGTTTCGTCCGATCGAGAAAGAGCGCCGCCTCCGCACTGTTGGCGTACCGCATTCCGGTACGTTTGAGCAGACCCAGCGCCACCAACGCGTCGAAGAAATCCCGCGCGCTTCGCTGATGGAGGCCCAGCCTCGTTCTCAACACTTCTCCTTCCAGCGGACCCTGTCGAAGCTCGGTAAAGAGCCCCAATTCCACGGCGCTCAGCAGCGTCTTCGAAGCCAAAAATCCGAGCCCGATCTCCATAATCTTCGCTGGATTGACCCGATGAGCCGCCATACTCCTCCTTTGCTTCTTCAGAAGCGGTGAACTGACGCGCGCAACGCCCCGACCGCCGTCATGAGTCACGCGACCGACGTGCGTAGGACACGTTCGCCGCGGCCGTCATGCCAGTCCATGCTGTTCGCGGCCGATCCGGCCGTCATATCGATTTGTGGACTTGAACAGTTCGAACCGGCCGTCCGCGGCATACCGAGCCGCGCGCGTCCGCAACGCCTCCATGTCGCCGGTCGAGAGCGGACTGAACCGGCGGGCAATGTCGAGATTCTGTCGAAGGACCTGCGCGGAATCCATCCCGCTCACGACAGACGCGATCGGCAGCGTCAATACATACCGCAGCGCTTCTTCCGGGGTGAGAATGCCCTGTTTGATGGGCTCGGCGCTTCCGCTCATGCTCTTCATGCCGATGGGGGCGACCCCGCGCTGATTCAGCACCGGGAGGACCTCGTGTTCGAAACTTCGATAGGTGGCGTCGAAGACGTTCAGCGGCATCTGACAGGTATCGAACGGAAAATCGTGTGAGAGCATCTTCAGATGGATGCGAGGGTGCTTGTGGCCGGTGAATCCGATAAACCGCACCTTGCCCTGCTGTTTGGCCTGGAGCAGAGCTTCAGCGGCTCCACCCTCGGCAAAATGCCGGTCCGGATCGTCCTCATACACGACTTCGTGGATCTGCCAGAGGTCCAGATAGTCCGTCCTGAGACGTCGCAGGGACTCCTCAAGCTGCTGCATCGCCACATGCTTGTCCCGTCCATGCGAGCAGAGCTTGGTCATCAAGACGACCCGCTGCCTGCGCCCCCGGAGCCCCTTCCCCATCAGCTCTTCGGACCGTCCCTGATGGTATTCCCAGGCATTGTCCAGGAAGTTGATCCCGCTGTCGATGGCCTCGTGGAGCAGTCGAACGGCTTCAGCATCGTCCTCGACGCGACCCAAATGGGCTCCCCCGAAACAGATGGCTGAAACCTGGAGCCCGGTCTTTCCCAAGGCACGAGCGGGAATGTTTCCCGTGGAAGGACCGGCCGAAGAAGGCGCCGGCTCAAGCCAATCAACCAGTCCGGAAGACCCCCCGAACGCGAGCGCCGAACCGGCTACACCGAGTATCCTCAGCACCTGTCGGCGATCGATCTCCTGTGACAAGGCGCCTCCTTCCCGGCTCGCGCGTTCGGCATTTCCAGGAGCTGCGGTCCGGCTTCCCCGCACCGCCCTTCGTACCCTTGGGTATCTCTTATCCTCGCCCGGGGCGGTCTGGCCCCATCCCTCATTTCGCGCATCGACCACCCACTCTCACCCCTCGTCCTCACGTCTCCATCATCTCCAAGCGCGCATCGAACTCGTGACCGCAGCTCACGCAGCGAATGCAATCGGACTCAACGGTAAATTCATCGCTCCTGATTCCCATCCCTCCGCAGTCCGGGCATCGGGCCAGGTGGACCCGCCGATCGTCCACCGTTTCGTATTGGCTGCCTCGATAGCAATAGATCGGCTTGCCGTCGAGCAGCCAGGCGTTGCCCGCATTGTCGATCACCGGCAACGCGAGATAATGATGTTTGACATACTCCTCGATTTCATGCCGGCTCGCGAAGCCGTCCTTGATGAATTTGCCCGTAGCGGCTTCGTAGAGGGCTTGATCCCTGATGATGGCTTTCGTCGGTCCCATGGTCCCTCCTCTCCCATCGTAGGAGCCTATCCCGGATAGCTGATGGCGTACGGCGCGAGCGCTCAAGAATCGTCTCGTTCGCGCTCCTGGCTATACGCCGCTCGCTCCCCTTGTTTGATGTCACACGACGCCGGAGTAGTACCGCAGAATATTCGAAACGGAGATGACCCCGATGATCTCTCCGTCTTGCGCCACTGCCAGATGTCTCGTGGCCTGTTCCTTCATCAAACGCACCGCTTCAATGAGCGGGCGATCGCCGCGGATTGCGACTAACGGCGTCCTCGCGCATGTCTGCACCGAAGTCCTGGTCGGGTCAAGGCCGTTGGCGACGACATCGCGTGCGAGAGCGGAATCCGTAATCAACCCGATGTAGGTCCGGCTGTCGGTAACCAATAGAGAGCCGGTCTTCCATTTCTGCATCAATTGGCCCGCTTCGCGTAGGGTGGCGGACTGAGGAATACTCCTCAATTCCGGCGACATATGTTCCGCCACCTGCGGTCCGGTCAGGATCTGCCGTCCGGATTGTCTCTTGGGCACCGCGGCTCGCCGCGCCTCCAATTCTGATACGCAACTCTCCAGTACTCGGCCGCGCTGCATGAGACTTTGTCTTTCGCTGTCCAGACCGACACTTTCCGGAGCTTCCTCCGTCATGTTGACAAGCCCCGCGGCTTCACCCAACTGTGCATACTCGTATGCGTCCACCAACGGAGAGGTTTCTCCGAGCGAATCGGCAATCAGACGCACGGTTTCCAGATCAAATTCCTCCAAAGTACGGCTCGGCTTTCTTTTCTTCACATGTTGCGCAAGATCCGCCAACTGCTTTCGCATGCGCTCGATGCTGAGCTCGATGGAAATGCGAGGTTTTCTGGACATGGTGCGGGCGGCCATGGCACCTCCTCCATATAGGTGAGGGCCCGATATTACGCCCGCCAAGATTGCCTAGGCAAGCAGTCCGATGTCATGGCTCTCTACTATCGAAGGGTCACACCGCGTGATATTTATGCGACGTTCGTGGACTGACAACCGCAATGCTTGGGCGGCATCACACGATTACTCGACCGCGCACAGGGCTTGAACCGGCGGAAACTGCGCACAAAAACATCGTCGATGCCCGCACCGATCATTCCGGTACGGTGATTGCGTAAGTCACGTGAGGCAAAGGAGGCCATATGCGCGACGTCACCGTATGGGCCGCATGGTATCTCTTTCTTCTGGCCGTTCCCCTGTTCATTGTCGCCTCGCTGGTGCGCGAACACCTGCTGCACCGCCGGTCGGTCCGGCGAGCGGGCCTGTTGAAACCCTCGTAAGCTCCGGGCACCCGTTGCCTTGATCCGTTCCAATTTCGGATCACACAAGCGCCGGGAGACCAGCGACAGCATCGGCAACGAACACAACGCCACCCCATCGAATCACGGGATCACGGCCGGAGAGACCTGCCGTCCTGTGCCGCCTTATCCGTCGTGCCTCGGGACGACAAAGGAGCGGCAAGCTCTTCAAGCGGTCGCCCTTCGGCTTGCACCCCCAGCCAGAGTTCTGCCGCCGCGCCCACGAACATCATTCCCGCCCCCAGCAGATACCCGTAAGCGACGCTGGTGGTTGAGGATTCGATCATCTTGCCGTATAGCCAAGGCGCGAGCACGCCGGCCCCCTGGGCGACCATGAAGAAGAAGGCGATCGCCATCGCGCGGATTTCTATCGGGAAGATTTCGCTGACCGTCAAATAGGCGGCGCTCGCTCCCGCCGACGCAAAGAAAAAGACGAGAGACCAGAGCACCATGTGGGTCGACAGTGTGAACGTTCCCTGCGCGAACAGGTAGCCGGTCAGGACCAAAAGCGCACCGGCCACTGCATAGGTCAGGCTGATCATGGGTTTCCGCCCGATCGTGTCGAACAATCGGCCGAGCAAGAGGGGGCCAAGAAAATTGCCCAGGGCGAAGGGCACCACGTACCAGCCAATCCGGTCGGCCGGCACCGCATAGTGCTTCGTCAGGAGGAGCGGATAGGTGAAGGAGACCGCATTGTACATGAAGGATTGGGTCACCATGAGGGCGATGCCCAGCGCCGTCCGTCTGGGGTAGGTCGCGAAGAGTTCCCGTGCCACTGTCGCCGGCGTGGCATGAGTTCTCGGCCGCACGATGAGCGTCCCCCGAGGTTCCGGCAGCGGGCCCTGCTCCCGCACCAGCTGTCTCTCGATGCCGGAGACCACCGCCTCCGCTTCGGCAACCCGACCATGAGTGACGAGCCAACGGGGGCTTTCGGGGATCATCCGGCGGACCAGCGCCACTCCCACCCCGAGCACGCCGCCGAAGAGAAAGCAGAGGCGCCAGCCGAGGTATTCAGGGAACAGCGTCGGGTCCAGCAGCACAAGGGTCAAGAGCGCGCCTCCCGCGGATCCCAGCCACCAGCTGCCGTTGATCGCCAGGTCGGTTTGGCCCCGACGTGACGCCGGAATCAGTTCGTCGATGGCCGAATTGATCGCCGCGTATTCGCCTCCGATGGCCGCACCGGTCAGAAAGCGAAAGACCATGAAGCTCGCCAGGTTCCAAGAGAGAGCGGTCAGCACCGTGGCGGTCAGATACAGCGTCAACGTGATCATGAACCATTTTTTTCGTCCCTGCCGGTCCGTGAGATAGGCGAAGAGGAGCGCGCCGAGCACGGATCCGAAGAGATAGGCCGAGGCCGTGAGTCCGACCTGGGATTCGGTGAGATGCAGGGTCGTCGTGCTCGTCAACATCGGGCCGAGCGAGGCCACGATCGAGACTTCCAGGCCGTCCAGAAGCCAGGTCACGCCCAGCGCGGTGACCACCAGCCAATGCCAGCGCGACCAGGGAAGACGATCCAGACGCTGCGGGATATCGGTGGTGACGGAGACGGCTTGTTCGGCCGGCATGACCTCCTACCACCCCAACTGCCAGCGATGTCCGTTACGTTCCACGACCGCATCCGCTTCCTTCGGCCCCCAAGAACCGGCCGTATAGAAGTGCACATCGTGTTTGCCGGCCAGCAGCGGATCGTAGAGTTGCCAGGCGGTCTGCGTGAAATCCGCGCTGACGAAGAGGGTCTGATCGCCGATCATCACGTCGCGGAGCAGCGTTTCATAGGCATCACGCAGTGCGCCCCCGAACGCCCCGCCGTAGTCGAACTGCAGCGACTGAGAGGTAAAGCCCAGCCGCCTGGCCGGCGTCTTGACGGAGAAGCATAAGGCGAATCCCTCGCTCGGCTGCAACGTGATGAGCAACCGGTTGGAATCGAGGCTTCCCGGTTCGAGCGAACGGAAGACCTGAAAGGGTGCGGGGCGGAAGGTGACAGCCACTTGCGTGAGCTTGCGGGGCAGCCGCTTGCCGGTCCGCAAATAGAAGGGCACGCCCCGCCATCGCCAGTTGTGAATGTCCAGCTTCATCGCGACGAACGTTTCCGTCGTCGAGTCCGGCGATACGCCGCGCTCCTGCCGGTAGCCGGGGATCACGTGGCCGGCTGCCTCCCATGCGGTGTACTGGCCGAAGGCCACGTCTTGCGGATCGATCGGCGCGATGGACTGGAGGACCTTCAGCTTTTCGGCCTGGATCGCCGCCGCATCGAACGAGACGGGCACTTCCATGGCCACGACGGTCATCAGCTGGGTCAGGTGGTTTTGCACCATGTCGCGCAGGGCCCCGGCCTCCTGATAATAGCTCCCGCGATGCTCGACTCCGAGATCTTCGGCAACCGTAATCTGCACGCTTTCCACCATGTCCCGATTCCACAAGGTTTCGAAGATCGGGTTGGCGAATCGAAACGCCAAAAGATTTTGGACCGTTTCTTTCCCCAGATAATGATCAATACGGTAGATTTGCGACTCAGTCAGATGGCGGTGCAGCAGCGCATTGAGCCTCTGCGCGGAGGACAAGTCGTGGCCGAACGGCTTCTCGAACACGACGCGCACCCACCCGTCGCTCTTCAACAGGCCGGCCTGATCCAACCGTTCGACGGTGGACGGCACGGTGGTGGGCGGCAGCGCCAGGTAAAAGATCCGGTTCGCCGGATGCCGGCGGGTTTTTTCCAGCCGAGTCACCAGGGCCGCCAGCGCCTCATAGTCCTCGACCGTACCTTCGTGCACGGTGAGGTAATGCAGATGGTCGTCACACCACCGCCGCAGGTCTAACGCGTCGCGGGCGCCGGAATCCCGCAGGCCTTCGTAGACCCACAAGCGAAAGCCGTCCGCGCTCATCTCCGGCATGGCGGCCCCGACGATGAGGGTGTTCTCTTTGTCCAGTTGTCCCAACGTTCGCAGATGAAAGAGCGCCGGCATCAGTTTCCGGCGCGTCAGGTCACCGGTCGCGCCGAGAATCACGAACAGATGCGGTTCGACCGATTGTTCCGTCATGGTGCCGGTCCTCTGCGACATCCGTCCGGAACCGTTTCACTCTCGAAACAGCCGAACCGGAACTTTGCGCCCTTTGATTCTCGCCCGACTCAACACCTCGACAATCCCTCGCGCCAATGCCTCCGGCACGTCGACGGTCGAATAGCGTGCTTCAATCTCGATCGCCCCGATCACCTTCGGATTCACTTTCGCTTCGTTCGCAATAGCCACGACGAGGTCTCCCGGCCTGATGCCGGCTTCGCTCCCGGCCCCGACATACACTCGTGCCATGCCGGCTTCCTGTCCGCTATGGCCGGACCTTCGCTCCTGCGACCTGACTGGAGCCCCCTGATGACGACCATCAGGGTAGGCGGTGTACCGATGCGGTGGCCGATGTAATTCCGGCGGACGCATCGGCGTGGCCGGAATGTCCTGCTCCATTCGCTCTCCGCCCTGCGCCCGAAAGATCAGTTTCACGGCTGCGGCGGCCACCTTCCCCGGATCACTGGAAGCGGCAAGGGCATCGACGACGGCCTGAAAGCGATCGAGATCCCCCTCGGCCAACGCCTCCTGGACGGCCGCTCTGGTTCGCTCCAATCGCTTCGACCGGAGATCAGCCACCGTCGGCACAGGCGTGACGGTCACCTTGGCTTTCGTATGCTGCTCGATGCTGCGCAGCAACCGCTGCTCACGCGGATCCAGAATGGTGATGGCCGATCCTTCCCGTCCGGCACGGCCGGTTCGGCCGATCCGGTGCACATAGACTTCGGCTGACGACGGCAGATCGTAGTTGATGACGTGCGACACGTGCGGAATGTCCAATCCACGCGCCGCCACATCAGTCGCGACGAGCAATTCGGTTTGGCCGGTCCTGAACGCATTCATCACCCGATCACGTTGCACTTGACTCATTCCGCCGTGAATGGCCTCCGCTCTGTACCCGCGACTGTTCAACATAGCCGTCACCTCATCGACTTCCAGCCTGGTGCGGCAAAACACCAGAACGGATTTGGCGCCTGCCATATCCAAGACCCGCGCGAGGGTCGCGCCCCGGTGCGGCCTCGTCACCACGTACACGGTTTGCTGCACTCGGGGCGCGGCTCCCGCCTTGACCGGTTCCTTGGCGATCGTAATCTCGACGGGATCTTTCAAGTGTCGATGGGCGATCGACTTGATGCGCGGCGGCATCGTGGCGGACAACAACGCCGTCTGCTTGGTGGCAGGCGTCTGCACGAGGATGGCGTCGAGATCCTCGGCAAACCCCATATCGAGCATCTCGTCCGCTTCGTCCAACACCACGATCTGCACATGATTGAGCTTGAGCGTCTGCCGGCGGATATGGTCAAGCGCCCTCCCCGGAGTCGCGACGACGACATCGACGCCCCGCTTCAGCGCGTGGAACTGCGGCGCGATCGCCTGGCCTCCGTACACCGCCAGCACGCTGATCCGCAATTCTTTCCCGTACCGTTGCACCGCTTGGCTGACCTGAATGGCCAACTCACGCGTCGGCACGAGTATCAGCGCAGACGGACGCTGTCTGGTGGAATGGGCGATGCGCTGGAGCATCGGCAGGGTAAAGGCCGCAGTCTTTCCTGTTCCGGTAGCCGCCTGGCCCAGCAGATCACGTCCGGCGAGCAGCGGAGGGATCGCTTCCCGCTGGATCGGCGTGGGTTCCTCGTACCCCAACGTCTCGAGCGAGGCCAGGAGCGAGGCTTCGAGGCCGAGCGCGGCGAAACCCGGCGAAAACCCGGTGGCCGTATGGGCGGCAGGCGGATGAGTCGGATCAATCTTCATATGGAACCTTCACTCTCTTTCTGACGTGAGGCGCTGCGAACTCTTGCTAGAAACTACGATCCGGAGCGAGGGATGTCAACCGCCTTCCCCTCCTCTTGAATCTCACTTTCAGCTCGTTCCATACTTTCCGACCATGACCCCGCCTCATCAAGCTCCGCTTTCGAACATCGAAGCCGATACGGCCCTGCGCGCGATTCTGGAAGGGACCGCAACGGAGACCGGACAGCGGTTTTTCGCCGCCCTGGTGCAGAACCTTGTCAAGGCGCTCGGGACGCACGGAGCCTGGGTGACGGAATATTTCCCCGAGAAGCGCCGCCTCCGGGCCCTCGCCTTCTGGATGGACGGCCGATGGGTGAAGGACTATGAAGTGGATATCGTCGGGACTCCGTGTGAGCGCGTGATCGACACAGCCAAGCTGGTGCATTTTCCCGACCGAGTTCTGGAGATTTATCCGCACGAAGAGGAGTTGAAAGCGGCCGGAGCCGTCAGCTACATGGGCGCGCCGCTGCAGGATACGGACGGTCGCATTCTTGGTCATATGGCGGTGATCGACCGCCGGCCGATTCCGGAGGAGCCGAGGGTTCATGCGATCTTTCAGATCTTCGCCGCGCGGGCTGCGGCGGAACTTCAACGGCTGAGAGCCGAAGCCCAGGTACACGAGCGCGAGGAAAAAGTCGGGCGGCTCCTCAACAGCGCGATGGATGCCATCATCGAGCTGGACGATCACCTCCGCATCACCCGCGTAAATCCCGCCACGGAGAAAGTGTTCCACTGCCCGGCGGAGAAGATGACCGGTCTGGATTTCCGGCAGTTCGTCAGTCGTGGAGACGCAGATCGACTGGTCGCCTTCATCGCCGAACTGGACGGACGTCCTGAAGGACTGCAGGCGCGCTGGATTCCAGGCGGGCTCACCGCTCGTCGTCCCGACGGTGAATCCTTTCCAGCCGAAACGACTCTGTCACGCTTCGAACTGCATGACCGGAAATTCACCACCTTGATCCTCCGCAATGTGCACGATCGCGTGGAAGCGGAGCAGAAGATCCGGTCGCTCACCGCTGAAGCCGAACTGCTACGCGAAGAACTGCAGGCGCTGCATCGGGACGGCGCGTTGATCGGCGATAGCCCGTCCCTCAAGCGCGTCCTGCACGACATCGCCCAGGTCGCAGGCACCGACGCAACGGTGCTCATCACGGGCGAGACCGGCACCGGCAAGGAACTCGCCGCGCGCGCGATCCATGCGGCGAGCAAACGCCGCGAGCGGCCGCTGATTACCGTCAATTGCGCGGCGATTCCCGCCACGTTGATCGAGAGCGAATTGTTCGGACATGAAGCAGGCGCCTTTACCGGGGCGACCAAGAAGCGCGAGGGTCGCTTCGCCCTCGCCGACAAGAGCACCATCTTTCTGGACGAGATCGGAGAATTGCCGCTCGATCTGCAGGCGAAGCTCCTCCGCGTGCTGCAGGAGGGCGAGTTCGATCCTGTCGGGAGTTCCTCCACCAGGCAGGTGAACGTGCGCGTCCTGGCGGCAACGAATCGCGATCTGGACAAATCCGTTCGCGAGGGACGATTCCGCGAGGATCTCTTTTATCGTCTGAACGTCTTTCCGTTGCGCTTGCCCCCGTTACGCGAACGCGGCGACGACGTGGTGCGACTCGCTTCCAGCTTTGCGCAGCGGTTTGCAGGCAGGATGGGCCTGACGATTGCCCCGCTCACGGCGGACTGCGCGCGCCGGCTGAAGTCGTACAATTGGCCGGGTAACGTGCGCGAACTGCAGAATGTGATCGAGCGGGCCGTGATCACGGCCGCAGACGGATGCGTGAATCTGGACCGTGCGTTGCCCGAAGCCACGTCGGTTTCCGTGCCTGCCGCCGAAGAGATTCCCCCCTCCGCAGCGCGGATCAAAACGGCGCAGGAGGTGGAAGAACTCGAACGCGCCAATATCCTGCGCGCGCTGGAATCAGCCCATTGGAAAGTCTCCGGCAAGAAGGGCGCGGCAAGCCTGCTCGGCATGAATGCCTCCACACTCTCGTCGCGGATGAAAGTCTTGAAGCTTCAGAAGCCCCGCTGAGCACCGATCTCTCCCTTCGTTCATCCCGCGCTTCGAATTGACGCACGCCCATCTCCACGAATTACGAGATTTCACAAATCGTCTTACGAGATTTCGCAAATCACGCGTGCTCGACACCGGCCGATTTTCCCTCGCCCGATTCTAAGTCGCTGAACCTGCATGGTCTTGATCGCTTCCATCGTGCTGGCATCGATGCTGCTCTGGAAACCCCGCAGCATGGCAATCATTCACAGCAAGGAGTCGGGCCATGACGACCATTCGGGATCACGGCAGTGAAATGTGGCGAGCGATCGTCCGGGTCTTCGTGCTTGTGACGCCCTCTAGGTGCCGAGTTCTTGGAGTTGAAGCACGATCGAACATGATAGCGACATGTTGCTTACTCACAACGGCGTTTCTCCTGGGTGGTTGCGGGGCGAAGGATGCGCCAGCCATGGCGGTGGTTTCGTCCGCTACGCGGGAGACCATTCAGGCTGAAGTTGTCGAGATCACGCATGCGTCGGTCCCGGTCCGCGTCGAAGTGACCGGTCAGGTGGCGGCAAGCTTCCAGGCTGCGCTCTCCAGCCGCATCCAAGGAACCATCGACAGGCTGTTCGTTCGAGAAGGCACGTCGGTTGTGAAGGGGCAGACGCTCCTTCAATTGGATAACCGTGACGTTCGTGCCGACTTGGCGCGGGTCTCGGCGGAAGTAGAAAGCACGAAGGCTCAGCTCGCGCGCATGACCAACCTGTACGCCCAAGATGCAGTTTCAAAACAAGAACTGGAGAATGCGACTCGTGCCTACAAGGTTGCAGAAGCCGCCCGCAAGGCGGTGCTTGCCCAGCTGAGCTACACGATCGTCAAGGCGCCGTTCGACGGCGTGATCACGGAGAAAATGATGGAGGCGGGTGAATTGGCCTCGCCCGGGCAGCCCCTGGTGAGGATGGAAAATCCCCGACACCTTCAGCTTAAGGCAACCGTGGCGGAGGGAGATTTGAAATCGGTATCTCTCGGAGATGAGATTGCCGTGGTCATTGACGCATTGGATCAGCGAGCGCTGAACGGCGTTGTTGGCCAAATTCTTCCGGCCGGCGATTCGCACACGCACACATTCACCGTGAAAGTAGACTTGCCTGCGGAACCGGGGCTGAAAACCGGCATGTTCGGACGATTTCAATTGGATACGGGAACGAGCAAGACGATTCTCGTACCATGGACCGCGGTGGTCGAACGCGGCGAACTTACAGGTGTCTTTGCCGTTGGATCAGATCGGATTGCTCGTCTTCGGTGGATCAAAACCGGTCGGCGGCTCGGTCAACAGGTCGAAATTCTGTCCGGTGTGAATGTCGGCGAGTCGGTGCTGCTCGATGCGACCCGCGGCATCGACGGCGTCGCAGTCACTCTCGTCGATGCAACGGCATCGCCCGTCGTGCGGACGGCGTGCAGCGTGTCTTGTCAATCGCCGCGGTCACGAGTTGCAAGTTCTGTCTTCCGAATTTCTGAAAGCCGTCTCTCTGACGTGAAACGCCAAGCCTCAACTCCAAACTCGCCACTCGGAACTCAGACGAGAGCGACAACCGAGGATCCATGAGAGACGAACGACGAATGACAACCTACCGCCCAGGCCTTTCAGGCCGTATTGCCGGCCTCTTCATCGGAAACACGCTGACACCGCTCATCATATTGGGGATGCTGCTGTTGGGCCTATTCGCGATCCTCGCCACGCCACGCGAAGAGGAACCGCAGATCGTCGTTCCGATGGCCGACGTCTGGCTGCCCTTTCCCGGCGCTTCCGCCAAAATCGTCGAGGAACAACTGACCAAACCGTTCGAGCGCAAGATTTCCGAAATCAAGGGCGTGGAGTACGTGTATTCGATTTCAAGGCCGGGCGGCGCGCTGATTGTCGTCCGCTTCTATGTCGGCCAGCCCATGGAGAAGAGCCTGGTCGATCTCTACGACAAGCTGATGTCGAATCAGGACCTGCTGCCGCCAGGCGCCGAGCCTTTTCTGGTCAAGCCGAAGGACGTGAACGACATTTCAATCGTGACGATTACTCTGTCGAGCGGACGATATGGGGAATTCGAACTGCATCAATTGGCCGAGCAGGTGTTGGAGGAGGCCAAAAAGGTTGCGGGCACATCCGGAGGTTTCATCGTCGGCGGTCGCGCGCGGGAGCTGCAGGTCCAGATAGACCCGGCAAGGCTGAGGGCGTATGGGTTGACTCCTTTGCAAATCGCGGCCGTCATTCACGGGGAGAATCGCGCGCTGCCCACGGGGCGATTCGACAACCGCAATCAGAACTTCCTCGTGGAAACCGGACAATTCATCCGCTCCCATGAGGATTTGAAGTCGTTAGTGGTCGGAGTACGCGAACAGCGGCCTGTGTACCTCAGGCAGGTGGCCGAGATCATCGACGGACCGCGTGAAGCGACTCAGTACGTCTGGTTCGGTCTTGGCGCCGGTGGCGCGGATGCCGTCTCGCCTGACGCACCACCATTGCCGTCTCACGAATTCCCGGCCGTGACCGTGGCCATCGCCAAGCAGGGCGGCGTCAACGCAGTGACCGTGGCCGAGGACGTCATTCGCAAGGTTGAAGACATGAAAGGCGTGATCGTTCCAGCGGATGTCCGCGTCACCATCACGCGCGATTACGGACAAACCGCGCAAGAGAAGGCCGACGAACTGCTGTGGCACCTCCTTATCGCCGTCGTCGCAGTGGTCGTTTTCCTCGGGGTGACATTAGGACCGCGACCCGCGCTGGTCGTATCCGTCGCGATTCCGCTCACCCTTGCCTTGACGATTTTTACGTCCATGCTGATCGGCTACACGATCAACCGCGCAACGCTCTTCGCGCTGATCTTCTCCATCGGCATTCTGGTCGACGACGCCATTGTCGTCGTCGAGAACACGTACCGACATCTGACGTTGCGCCTTCGTCCCCACGACGAGGCGATCATCTATAGCGTCGATGAAGTAGGAAACCCGACGATTCTGGCAACCTTCACCGTCATCGCCGCGCTCCTGCCGATAGCCTTCGTGTCCGGGTTGATCGGCCCCTACATGAGGCCGATTCCCATCAATGCTTCCATCGCCATGTTCTTCTCCCTGCTCGTCGCTTTCATAGTGATTCCTTGGTTCTGCCGAACCTGTGACCGTCCTGTGGCTCCCGTCACAGGAGTAGCTCACGATGCCAATGAAGCCGGTTCGACGGCGCGACTCTATCGTCGGCTGCTCGCTCCGCTGTTGGCCAGACCGGTCTTAGCCTCCTCCTTCCTCGCCATGGTCGCCCTCTTACTGGTCGGATCATGCCTCTTGTTCTACACCCGCCACGTCGTCATGAAGATGCTGCCGTTCGACAACAAGAGCGAGATCCAGTTGGTGATCGACATGCCGGAAGGGACAACGCTGGAGGAAACCGCCCGGGCGGCCAAGGCCCTGACCCAATATGTCCGCACCGTTCCGGAAGTTCGGGACTACCAGGCCTATGTCGGCACGGCTTCTCCCTTCAACTTCAATGGACTGATGCGACACTACTTTCTGCGCTCGCTGCCGCATGAGGCGGACATTCAGATGAATCTGGTCGCGAAACAGGACCGACCCGCCCAGAGTCATGATATCGCCCGGCGGCTTCGTCCCCCGATCCAGGAGATCGCACGTCAGTATGGCGCGAATGTCAAAGTCGTTGAGGTGCCGCCGGGTCCGCCGGTGCAATCAGTGCTGGTGGCGGAAATTTACGGCCCCGACTATGGCCGGCAGCTTGTTGTAGCGAGCGAAGTTCGAGCGCTGTTCGAGTCCACAGAGGGGGTTGTTGATGTAGACGACTCTATCGAGGCGGATCAGGTGAAGTATGTCTTCGCGGTCGATCAGGCGAAAGCGGCCCTGGCCGGAATTCCATCCGAAGAAATCGTGAAGACGTTGCGCATGGCGCTGGAAGGAACGAAAGCCGGGCTCGTCCATATTCCTCAAGAGCGGAGCCCGGTTCACATCGTGCTCCGCCTGCCGCTCGCCGAACGGACCGGTCTGGAGCATCTCGGCAAGATCGGGCTGCGTACGAGCGGCGGCACCATGGTCCAACTGTCCGAATTGCTCACGATTGAGCAAACAGTCCAAGACAAAGCGATTTATCACAAGAACCAGAAGCCGGTGGTGTATGTCGTCTCCGATATCGGAGGGCCAGGCGCAGAGAATGCGGAGAGTCCCGTGTACGGCGTACTCGGAGTCGGGAAGAAACTGGAAGACTATCGGACGGCCGAGGGATATCGGATCGAGCAATTCTATGCCTCCCAACCCTGGTCGGAAGAGAAGATCGCGATGAAATGGGACGGGGAATGGCACATCACCTATGAGACGTTCCGCGACATGGGCATCGCCTTTGCCGTTGCGATGTTGCTGATCTACCTCCTGATCGTCGGGCAGTTCCAATCCTTTCTTACGCCGCTGATCATCATGGTCCCGATTCCACTCACGCTGATCGGCATTCTGCCCGGCCATTGGTTGACAGGGTCGTATTTCACGGCCCCGTCGATAGTCGGCTTCATCGCGCTCGCCGGCATCATCGTCCGAAACTCGATCTTGCTCGTGGATTTCATCCAGGTGCAAATGCGTCTGGGTGTTCCGTTGCCTGAGGCGGTCATCAGTGCCGGCGCAATCCGTATGCGGCCGATTCTCCTGACGGCCGCCGCACTCATGGTGAGCGCCCTTGTGATCATTCTCGATCCGATCTTCCAAGGGCTGGCTGTATCCCTCCTTTTTGGCGTGGGGACATCGACATTGCTCACCCTGTTCGTGATCCCCTTGCTCTACTACTGGATTGCCGGACACACGGCCCAATCCGGCCGACCTTCCATGGAAACTGCGATGGGAAACGGAGAAACAGTCGCTCATCGCGTAGGGGCAGAAGGAGTGCCGGTTTGAGCGAGCGGGTGCAGGGATGAACTGGGAGCGTTTCTGCCGGAATGCCGACCGGCTCTTATTTCGGCAATTCTTCATCAACCAACACTATAAAGGAGAGTTCCAAATGTCACAGGCAACCATCAGCGGAGCCATCAACGGAGTCGATATCGACCGGATGGGGAAGACGGTTCAAGCGATTCAAGCCGATTCAAGTCTTGCGGCGTTTCAATTCCGCGCGGCGAATCGATGGATCAGCGGCGGGCATAACCGCTCCCAGATCCGGAGTTTCTACGGCGCCGGGCAAGAAGACCGCATTCGCACTGCTCCCTTCGTCCTCGAAGCCGACGAGCCGCCGGTGCTCCTCGGGGATGACCACGGAGCCAATCCGGTGGAATATGTGCTGCACGCGTTGGCGGCCTGCTTGACGACATCGCTCGTCTACCACGCCGCCGCGCGCGGCATAAGGCTGGAATCGGTCGAGTCGAAGCTCGAAGGGGATCTCGATCTTCAGGGATTCCTCGGGATCTCGGATAAGGTTCGGAAGGGTTACAAGCAGATTCGCGTCAACTTTACGATAAAGTCAGACGCCACGCGCGAGCAACTGGCGGAGTTGACGACGTTCTCTCCTGTCCACGACATCGTGTCGAATCCGGTCCCGGTGGAAATCTCCTTCACCGTCGTCTAGGAGTCTGTCCGAGTCATCCTTCGTGGCGAGGCGAAGGAGGTGCAGGCAGATGAGCGGCGCAAGGGGCACCCACTTTCAAAGCGTTTCGTTCATGGTTCGACAGGCTCACCACGAACGAACTTCTTGGACGCAACACTAGGCTAAGGCTGCTCAGGCGCCCGGGCATCACTCCGGGCGCCTGAGTCATTGTCCGCAGTCTCAACTCGACATTCCAGCCGGCCAGAGCGACTCCAACTCGGGAAACTTCACGCGATAGTCGGCATGACTGGCGCGGATGACTTTCAGCGCTTCGTCCCGATCGTAGACGCTGGTGATTTCCACTTTATGCTGCACGGAGCCGGGCGCCTGCTTGTAGGTAAGGAAATAATGCTGCAGGCGATCGATCAGCGAGACCGGCACGTCGCCGATATCCTTGAAGTTCCCATAGGCCGCGTCCTCCTTCATGACGGCGATGATCTTGTCGTCGGCCTCACCGCCATCGGCCATGCTGAACCCTCCGATGGGGATCGCCGTCAACAGAATGTCGCTGTGGGGGATCGTCTTCTCCGTCAGCACGCAGATGTCGAGTGGATCACGGTCGCCCACCATTCCCTTCCGTCGCGCGCGCTTCGAGAAGAGGCCGGCCACCCTATCGCCGCAGTAGGTTTGCGGGACGAGCCCGTAATAGACGGGACAGAAGTTGGAGAATCGTTGCGGGCGGTCTACTTTCAGAAAACCGCTGTCCTTGTCCACCTCGTACTTGACGGTGTCGGTCGGCACGATTTCAATATAAGCGGTCACCACCTCCGGCGCCCGCTCTCCGATGGAGACCCCGTGCCAGGGGTGCGCCTTGAACATCAAACTCATCAACCGTTGTATCGGATCTCCCCCCGCACGTCTCATCTCTCACGCCTCCTGTGCTTTTCTGCTCTCTTCCCTTTCACGGTCGAGTGAAGGGTCATTCTTAGCGGGTGGCGCCAATCTGGGAGATTTTTCTCACCCGCCCAACTCAGCCGCGCCTCGGCGCGCCGTTCCCCAACCGCCGGGAGCGGGGCCCCGCATCCTATTCTTCTGGCTCCTCAATCGGCCCCGCCCATTCTAATGTACGCGCAACTATCTTCTCTTTCTCTTCTCTCGGGCCGATTGGTGCCCTTCATTGTGGGTGGCATCGATCCGGGCGCCCATGCGCCCGCAGCGAAAGGGCCCCACTGGGGGATGGGTGGAGCGAGGACGCATGGGCTGGGTCGATGACAGGACCCGCATCCTATTCTTCTGGCTCCTCAATCGGCCCCGCCCATTCCCCTTTGGCCAGCTTCACTTCCTGATACCCTCCGTCCGGCCATTGAAATTGCCCCGCTGCATCCACAAGAACAATGAACGGATCGGCTTCGTGAATCTGCCCCCGAAACCAATACCAGCCGGCTTTCGTCGGTTTCGCCGTCGTCCAGTGATATTGAGTCATGCCACTCCTGTATCGTCTCGGCTTCTGATACAGTCTCGTTTGGATGAAGGCCTGACCCTATCATGACTCGACTGCCAATAGAAGATGTGCTGCCGGCGCTACGAGCCGCCCTCATGGCCGACCCGAACGCGCTGTTGACCGCCTCGCCGGGCGCCGGGAAAACGACAGGCGTGCCTCCAGCGCTGCTCGCCGCTCCGTGGCTCAGCGGCAAGAAGCTGCTGCTGTTGGAGCCGCGCCGGCTCGCCGCCCGTGCCGCGGCTCATCGTATGGCCGCATCGCTGGGTCAACCGGTCGGCGGTATCGCCGGCTACCGCACCCGTCTCGACACCAAGGTCGGACCGGCGACCCGTATTGAAGTCGTCACCGAAGGCATCTTGTCCAGACTGCTGCTGCACGACCCCTCGCTCGCCGACTACGGTATCGTCATCTTCGACGAGTTCCACGAGCGGAGCCTGCAGGCCGATGCCGGATTGGCCCTCTGCATGGAGACTCAGCGACTCTTCCGTCCGGATCTCCGGCTCTTGGTCATGTCGGCCACGCTGGAGTGCGGACCGATCAGCGAATTGCTCGGCGGTGCACCGGTTCTGGTCTGTGAGGGTCGGCAGTTTCCGGTGGAAACCCGCTACCTCGATCAGCCGCCGGCGGGGCGCCTCGATACCGCCGTCGTCCACACGATCCGCCGATCGCTGGCGCAGGATCGAGGCAGCCTGCTGGTGTTTCTTCCCGGCATGGCCGAGATCCGTCGGGTCGAGCGCCTGCTGCAGAACGCCCGCTTGGACGCGAGCATTCGGGTCGCCCCTCTGCACGGCGACCTGCCGCAAGCGGCGCAGGACGAGGCCATCGCCCCGCCCCAACCGGGCACGAGAAAGGTGGTGTTGGCCACCTCCATCGCGGAAACCAGTCTGACGATCGACGGGGTGCGCGTGGTGATCGACGCCGGTTTATCGCGCATCCCTCGCTTCGATCCGCGCACGGGGTTGACCAGGCTGGACACCGTGCGGGTGACGCAGGATTCGGCGGATCAACGTCGGGGCCGGGCGGGCCGGCTCGAACCGGGCCTCTGCTATCGCCTCTGGCCCGAGAAAGAACAGAGGACGCTGGCGACGCGCAGACCACCCGAGATCCTGGACGCGGACTTGGCTCCGCTGATCCTGGAGCTGGCAGCATGGGGCGTACACGATCCCTTGGAATTACCCTGGCTGACCGCGCCCCCTCCCGCGGCTGTCGCCCACGCCAAGGACCTCCTCAGGCACCTGGATGCCCTGGACGCGGCAGGGTCCATCACCGCGCACGGCCGAGGCATGGCCGAATTGGCGATGCATCCCCGTCTCGCCCACATGCTGATCAAGGCCGATGTGCTCAAGCTGACCGACCTCGCCTGCGACATCGCCGCCTTGCTCGGTGAGCGCGACATTGTGCGGGCGCCGGCCGGCCGACGCCAGACGGATATGCGGCTCAGGTTGGATCTGTTGTGGGGTCACGACAGCCGGATCGGTGAGGTCACGGTCGATCACGGAGCCTGCCGGCGGGTCGCACGCACGTCCGACCTCTATCGACACCGATGGCCTGATGCCGCGAAGAGACGACCCGACGTCTCGTGCGATCCAGGATCTGCCGGCCTGTTGCTCGCCCTCGCCTATCCGGATCGCATCGCACAGCGACAACCGCAGGGCGAGGCTCGCTACCTCCTCGCAAACGGGCGCGGCGCCCTATTCGCCAATCCGGATCACCTGGCCTCGGAACCCTATCTCGTGATCGCCGAACTCGACGCAGGCGCACAATGGGCAAGAATAGACCTGGCCGCTCCCGTGACGCAGAGCGACATCGAAGCGCTGTACGCCGATCAGATCGAAGAGGTCGAGGATGTCGCCTGGGACGAACGGACCCGGAGTGTCCGCGCCGCCAGACGACGGCGGTTCGGAGCGCTGACACTGTCGGAACAGGCCTTGTCGAACCCCGATCCGACGATGATGGCCGGTGCCCTGTCGGTCGGCCTTCGCCGGGCCGGGCTGTCGACATTGGCCTGGACGCCGGAGTTGCGACAGTGGCAGGCCCGAGTTCGATTTCTCAAGGCTCTCGACGGCCCGGATGCTCAATGGCCCGATCTGTCGGACGACACGTTGCTCAAGACGATCGACGAATGGCTCCAGCCATTTCTCGCGGGACTCACCACCCTGGAGCGGGTCACGCGGATGGATCTTGCTCCGGCACTGCAGGCCCGACTCAGTCGCGATCAACAGCATCAATTGGACCGCCGGGCTCCCACACATCTGACGGTCCCCAGCGGATCGAGGCTGCGGCTCGACTATGACCAGCCGGAGGGTCCGGTGCTGGCGGTGCGGCTGCAAGAAATGTTCGGCTGCTCAGACACGCCGAGAGTCGCGGGCGGCAAGGTGCCTGTCCTCTTGCATCTTCTCTCCCCGGCCAAGCGACCGGTCCAGGTTACGAAGGATCTGGCCGGTTTCTGGGCCAATACTTATCGGGACGTCCGCAAAGACCTGCGCGGTCGCTACCCCAAACACCACTGGCCGGAAAATCCGCTCCTCGCCGCGCCGACCGCGAAGGCGAAGCGCCCGGGCCAATGATCCGTCCTGCTCGCTCGCGCCAGGCTCTCGGCCCGTCTGCGCCTCCGTGCGAATCGTCGCCCGCACTTTGGTAGGGCTAGACCGTGGCGTTCCTTCCATCATATGGTGCGGGTCATGCGCATCCTGCTGAATTCGGCCGTGACCGTCATGTGTTGCGCCACACCGTCGTTCGCCGAAACCCCGGAATCGTTGCCTCAACCGGACTTCGTCATCCCATTCGACGAAATCGACGAGGCGGATCTCCAAACGGAAATTTCCACACAGGTCGCGACTTTCCTTCAGACCGTCCACTCACATCAGGGCAAGGACAAGGCGGCGCTTCGTACCTCCGTCACCGGCGAGGCACGCGACGACCAGAGCAAGCTCATCTATCTCCGCAATATCGGCGATCATGGAGTGTTGGAAGGCTACGAGTTCAACCTGGATACGTTGGCCCGCGGCCAGTACATCCTCCTGCAGCGCCCCCTCAACCGGCTCAACGAATTCATCGGCTACTACCTGACGGTGAAACAGACCCTGACGGACACCTATGGAGCACCGGCGGATGACCAGGTCATCTGGGACAACGACCTGTACCAACCCTTACCAGATTACTGGGGCGTGGCGGTGATGATCGGCCATCTCCGTTATCATGCCGCCTGGGACATCCCCGACGGCACGGTGACCCTGGAACTGACGGGCGAGCGGCACAGCCGTCTCTCCGTGGACTACCGCATTCGCCATGCCGGCGCCCTCACCTGATCTGTATCCGGTTCGAGACCCCGCAACCCCCGCCTCTTGACCCGATCTTCGCGGTAAGGCATCTTCGTCGAATCGCAGTCGTTCGGATCATGAGCACTGGGAGGACAATGCAATGGCCGTTGAATCAGGCATGCTGCCGCTCGGGACCCCCGCTCCCGCCTTTCGGCTCCGAGACGTCGACTCCGGGCAGTGGTGGACGCTAGAGTCGTTTGAAGGACACACCGCTCTGTTGATCATGTTCATCTGCCGCCACTGTCCCTACGTCCAACATGTGGAGGGAGAACTGGCGCGGATCGGACGCGACTATCGCGAGCACCGTCTCGGCATCCTGGCCGTCAGCAGCAACGATGCAATCCGATATCCGGACGATGCCCCGCCCCGGCTCAAAGAGATGGCCGATCGGCTCGGCTTCACGTTTCCGTTCTGCTTCGATGAAACTCAACAGACGGCCAAGGCCTACCGGGCCGCCTGCACGCCGGATTTTTACCTGTTCGATCGCGAGCGGCGTCTGAGGTATCGAGGACAGCTTGATGAGAGCCGTCCGGGGAACGGCAAGCCGGTGACCGGACGGGATCTGCGCGCAGCCATTGACGCGCTGCTCGCCGGCAAGCCGGTCGACGGACACCAACGAGCCAGCGTCGGTTGCAGCATCAAGTGGAAACCGGGCAACGAGCCGACCGACTGAGCTGACCAATCCGCCGTCCGGTCTGACCTCCTACGGTCGGAGCCCGTCTATCTGTGTGGACATGACACAGGATCGTCTCTTACAACTCGTCATCGGAGCGGCGCTCCTGTCCTGCTGCGCTTGCGACGGTCCGATGCAGACCGTTTCAGTCACCGCGGAAGATTACCGGTTTGTGCCGGACGTCCTGCGCGTGAAAGCCGGCTCTCCCTTCACCCTCGCACTCTATAACGCCGGTCGCGAGGATCACGATTTCGTCAGTTCGATCTTGGCCTATGGGACCGACACCCGCGGAAAGACGGCGAAAGCTGACGCCTCCACGCCGGGCCTCCTCAGGCCGGGGCGGTCCCTGCGGTTCCTCGTCGCGGCGCCGCCCGGCACGTATCTCTACTTCTGCCGGCGTAAAGGCCATCCGGGCATGACCGGAACTCTGGTCATCGAATAGCGGGTGAGTTCGGCGTCAGACGCTTCTGAGGCCGTGATCGCGGAGCGGCTCAGAGACACGAGAGTCTTGGGCCTGTTGCTGCCGTTCGCGGACTTCTTGGAGGCCCGCCTGAATCATGGCCAGATTCACGACCCAGGATACAAATCCGAGCGCGAGATACTTGAGATAGAACGGCAAGGTCAGGGGAGAGTTCCAGAGCATGTGCAGCAGGATGGCCAGCCCGAAAATGCGGAGGAAACGGGGATCGCGGAGCATCTCGAGACTGAACGATCGATCTCCCCGCACCCGCCACAACGCGGCGCCGACCATGGCGGTCCAAAGGATATGTCCACCCACCATGCTCAACACGCCCCGCAGGGTGATACTGTCGAGCATCGCATCCAGTCCACCGCGAAGGCCGAATTGAAGCGCGTACCCGGCCGACTCGAAGGCAGAGAATCCGGCCCCCACGGCGGCTCCGAACAGGAGCCCGTTCAGCATATAGCGATATTTCAACTTGTTGATGACGAGAAACAGCGCGGCGGCTTTCCCGGTCTCTTCGATCAACCCCGCATCCATGGCTCCCAGCCACGAATCGAGATGGGCCCATCTGAACAAGAAGAGGGACAGGATGAGTGAGGTGATCCCGCCGAACAGGAACAGCTTCACAACCTGGTACAGCGACACATTGCGCAGCACGTTCATTTCGTAGAAGAAGATCAGGAGCGAGACCGGGATCAAGAAGGTGCCCGTCATGATGAGCCCTGGAACCAGGTTTTGGACCTGAAATTCTCTGAAGGCAAAGACGAAGCCCAGGTACGCGATCGCCGACAACGTGAAGGTCTTGAAGAACACCCACGGCTTGGGCCAAGCCGAGCTCACCATCGCCAGTGGAGGCGTGGTCGAAGGCGTGCCGACCGTGAAATATTCCTCGATTTCGTCATCCGTCCGCGAACGCAACACCTCCGAAAACATATCCCGTGCGTCAAATCCCTGGAGCTTGTCGACGCCGGCCACCGAGCTGATCCGGTCACTCAGGTCTCCGATCCAGCGGGACGTGCCGGGATGCGAATCCCGGTCTGTCAGCTGCCAGAGCGAGCGACCGATCCGAAGCTGCTGTTTCGGAATGACGACCGCGTCGGTAATGCGGTGCCCGTCAAGAAACAGGACACCTTGCAGGGAGCGGCAGGACAACCGGCCTTCGTTGAGGACAAGCGCGGCATGCCGTTCGGCCACCTCCTGGTCGTCGCTCAACACTTCGCAAAGCATGGAACGGCCGATAACGACCTCTCCATCGCGAAGCGCGATCCGTTTCCCTTGATCCGGGCCGGAAATACAGATGAACAGCAACGAGGGAGGAGGCGTTGTGGACTGCGTCATCAGCACACCTCGCCGCGAACACAGTGCGAACCGGTGACGGGCGAGCAGCATACACGACAACCGTGCGGGTGTTCAATCGAGCAATGTGATCGGTAGTGGGTCGGTTTGCCGTCAGAAGCACTGAAGTGTGTCGTTCCCGCGGAAGCGGGAATCCGGTCAAGACCGGCTCCTAGCATGAGTCTTGATCGAGGAGTGGATGCCCGGCGAAGCCTGTGCCCTCGACTGCGATCGGGGGCGGGCATGACGCAAGCGAAAACGGACCCACGACCGAGCGGCCTTGACGGGACTCGACGATTGACTCTACCCTCGTGACTCGATTGGGACGGAGCTTGCCGCGGTATCATCCTCGGACTGTTGCGCCATGAGGACTCATCGATCTGTCAGCGCCTTGATTCTTTCGACTGCGCTCTTCCTCGCCGGTTCGACCGATGGTGATGGAAAATCCTGGGAACAGCTCCGGATTGAGAGCGATCCGCAGTCCGCTCAGCTCACGATCCTGCACAAGGACCGCCCCGTCCTCATCTACGCGCATTCCGCCAGACAATTCAAACCGTATATCAAGGCCCTCTTCGACCTGTCGGGATACAACGTCCTACTCGATGCGCCGTCGGACCACCTGCATCACCACGGAATCATGTACGCCGTGATGGTCAACGGCATCAATTACTGGCAGGAACGAGACGATACGGGCATCCAACGTTCGCTCCGGATTGAAGAACAACGGACCGGCGTCGATGAGCGCGGACTACCCTATGCCAGCTTCGTCGATGTGATCGAATGGCTCGACCTGACCGGTCGAGGCGCGGCCGAGGGAGGGGAACCCCTGCTCCATGAACGACGGACCATCACCGTAACCGTGGACGACAAGAATAGAGAAGTTGCGGCGCAGTGGTCCGCCGACTTCGTCGTCGGCAGTCGCGTGAAGTCCGCCGTCCTGACCGGAGATCCATACAACGGGCTCGGCCTTCGACTGTCGAGGGATTTCGATTCCCGAGTTGTGCACCGCAACGCGGAGAAGACGTTGGATCCGCGGCGGGGTGACCCGAATATCTTGAAGGCTCGCTGGAGCGCGGCCAGCGTGAGCCTCCCGGCGCGTGATTCGACCGTGGCTGTATTCGGGGATCAGGCTAACCGGCTGGGAGACCCCGTCTTTTTCCTCATGTACCAGCCTTTCGCATACATCTCGGCCACACAGGCTCTTGATAAGGGCAAGCTGGAATACGAATCCGGCGCTCACTATCGATTGAATTACCTGGTCACGACCTATCCGGAAATACAAAGCTCGGAGTTCCTGCGCCTGAAGGAAGAAGAATGGGAACGCACGAACCGTTCCCGGATGGGCTCACAATAATCGGCTCTGACCGGTGGAGGACCGACCGGAGTCCGGCAGGCAGAAGACGTTGATATAATCTCCTCCCCTCAACAATTCCTTCAGCGGCACCAGCCGATCCCGATCCGCCACCCAGAGACCGTAGCCGAGTTGCCGCAGCAGAACCGCCAGCCGATCCACGGAAGAGCCCGCCCGGACCAGTTTCGGCGGATCGAACTCGATCAGCATCGTCGGAGCGGATCGCTGGATCATCTTCCTGCTCCCCAGAATCATTCTCTCCTCGAATCCTTCAACATCGACCTTGATGAAATCGATCTTGGCGATGGCCTTCCGCTCACAGAACTCGTCCAGCGTGGTGAGCTCAATGTTGTGCGCGGCAACCGATGCCTCGTCCGTAACAGCCAACGTGGCGGCGCCGGAATTATCCGCTCGAATCATCATCTTGCCGATCCCGGCGGCATCAGCCAGGCCGAGCGGATGAACGTGAATGATGCGTTCCAATCCGTTCAAACGAATATTGGTCCGCAGCCGCTCCGCATTGGCGGGAAACGGTTCAAAGGCGTGCACCTCACAGGCACGACCCAGGGCATCGGCCAGCGTGATCGCATAGTGTCCAAAATTGGCGCCGACATCGAACAGGACAGCGGCGGGGCGAATCAGTCGCTTGGCCAGAAGAATATCCCAGGTGTCACGCTCTCCCAGCCAGAAAAACTCCGTTTGCACGAAATCCGAGGGATTGAGCAGCCAACGATGTCCGTCCCGCGTTACTTCGAGATCGACATCGAGGTTGGGCTGCAACCACTTGCGCAACATTGCATGGACTTTCCATTGTCCACGATGGCGCAGACGGGTTCCGTAAAATTCAAGCGACTTGAACAGCCAGGAGTCAGGAGTCATCTCAAGAGGGGCGACACGCCAATCGAACGAGTCCCCTGCCTGTCTCTGCCGAATCGATCCGCACCATACTCCGGCAGCACCGGGAGATCAATAGAGCGGGAACCCAGCATAGTCCTGCACAGCGAAAACCATCGCGTCGCAGGTTCCAGCGGATGTAACCGGCTCACGGGCACCTATCCCGTCGAGGGCCGGACGCTCCACTTTAGTCGAACGGCCGCCACGAAAATGGCCTGTGCGGATGGCATGCGACAAGAACAGGCCTTCCTGGATGCGCTGAGGCATGTCGAAACCTGGAAGGTGATCGGGGAACATCTCGAGCTCTACGACCACCGAGGGACGACGCTGTTGCGGTTCGAAGCCACTCATCTGCGATGAGCGTCCGCCGCCCTCAGGCGACTCAGCGATCCTCTATCGCGTCTGCATCGGACTGTCCACGACCTCTTCTGCGAGTCCGGGATATCGCTGCCGGAGGGCGGCGGTCGCGGTATCGCGCGCATTGGCGATTCGAAACGTGTAGGGTGTGCCGAAACTCACACGGCGAGGCACGTCGAGGATCAACCGGCCGAGATACTGGGTGCGGCCAGGCTCCACGGTGAACTTCACCGCCAAATCTCCTCCGATTGCAGACAGCCCCTCGTGCCGGAACGTCTTGATGAGATAGCTCCCGACCGGAAGTCGGGAAACAAAGGTGCGCTCAACCTTCGGTTTCACCTCCAGCCGGTATTGTTCAGCATAGGGGTGGGACTCCCCCTTGCTATCGGTCCATTCAATCCTGACGATCTGGAACTCATATGTGAAACCCTCCGCATTGCGGCCGAACGTGCGGTTCCACCAGGAATCCGGTGGGTCGTCCTCCGCTTCCACCAACACCGATCCCACGACGACACCCCAACCTGGACCAGGAGGCTCGATCGGTTTGTCCGACATGTCGAGCGGCGTCGTTGAGCAGCCGGCGAACAGGACAAGGACGATCACCTGTATCCAGGCCGGGAGCCGTACTCTTGTGAAGAGCGTCGACATTCCGAGACCCATTCGGACATTGTCGATCTTGCCGTCCGGCCCATGTCCTGCGCGCATCATCCAGCCCCTTTCCCACGCCACGTTGTACGCATTGTACGCATTCGACTGCGAGAGGTCGAGGGGAGACCGTCGCCTTGACTGTAGGCCGGATTCGGGCTACATCCAACCGTGCGCAACGCTCCGATATCACGCTCTTTCTCGGACAGAGGCTGATGATGAGCCGAGTTTGGACTGGAGGGCGGATCACCAACCTACTCACGGCGCTGTCCCTTGCGGCAACGGGTCATGCGGTCGTCACAGCCAGGTGTACACCGGCCGAACAGCATATGATGCCCACGCCGCCCTTATGGAGACGCGCCGTGACGACGGCTCTTCCTGCTTCGCGCCGCCATGGAGCGCGCAATGAGTGAGGACACAGCCATGCCTATTGCCGCCAGGCAGATCCGCATGTTCAGATACGCCATGGTCATGCTCCGACAGCGATATCAGTGGACATCACATCGTACCCTTCCAACATTAGAAGGGCATGAGCGGGATGGGAGCAGGAAGCGGATTGCGCCTTGGCGCTCGGCCTTGTGCGTGGTTGCGATGGCGGCGCTGGCCTCCGCTTGCGCGTCACCGAAGGTCGGCTATGACTACGACCGCAGCGCCGATTTCACCACCTACAGAACCTACGCGTGGATGCCGGATTCGCGAAGTCCGACGGGAGACAGACGGATCGACAATGACCTGGTCGATGCCCGCATTCGCGCGGCGGTCGACAGGCAGCTGCGAGGGAAAGGCTATACGAACCCGGCCGCCGGGAAGCCGGATTTTTATGTGGCCTACCATGCAGCAGTCACGGACATGATGAAGGGCGCCTCAACCCAACGTTACATCGGCGACCGGGCGAGCGGCCTCTATACCACGGTCAGCGACATTCAGCCATACAAAGGCGGAGCGCTCCTGATCGACATCGTCGATGGAGCCACGCAGCGACTGGTCTGGCAAGGCACGGCATCGGCCGAAGTCGACCCGGGGATGACGGCGGCGGAGCGGGATGCACGGATCGCCCGCGTGGTCAATGCCATGTTCGAACAGTTTCCACCCCATTGACCGGAGGAGACGCATCGTGACTTGGACACATATTCTGCTTTCCTGTCTGACCCTGTGGTCGCTGTCGGGATGCGCGTCCCCCAGGATCGGCTACGATTATGACCGCTCCGTGAACTTCAGCGCCTATCGCACTTACGACTGGATGCCGGGCGAACAGGAGAAGACCGGCGACCGGCGCGTCGACAACTCGGGCACCGACCTCCGCTTTCGCACGGCGATAGCCGCGCAACTGCGTCTCAAAGGCTATACGCCCCCAAACGCCGGCCGGCCGGACTTCTTCGTCGCCTATCAACTTCAAGTCAAGGAAGGGGCGGCGGATCAGTCGCAACAGTATTTTTCAGACGGCATGGCGGGTCGACCTTTTGTCCATTCGGTCGACACCAGAAATCCGAGCGGCAAGCCTCACACCGAGCCGGAAGCTCCGTCCTACATGGCGGGTACGCTGCTGGTGGATATCATCGACGCCTCCTCGAACAAACTGGCGTGGCGCGGAACGGCGTCCGGCATGGTCGAACCGGGATTGACTTCCCAGCAGCGCGACGAGCGGATCCGCAAGATCCTTCGCGAGATGCTGGCGCCCTTTCCTCCTCAGTAGCGATCGATCGAAGCGCGTCTTAAAGGGACAGGCTGGTTTCCATCACTTTCATGGCGACCAACAAGTTGGCATGCGCCCACAACAGCGGAGTATGGTCGTTGGCGACGTAGCGCCCGCGCGAAAGATAGTAGGCCTCAGGGCATCGAAACGCCGGGATGCCCGGCGATTGTTCGGTGAGTTGGCCCAGCGCCCGATTGAAATAGTACGTCTGCCGCTCCAGATCGGCTCGGCGCCGCTTGTGGTGAAATCGCCGGCCGTAGGCGGCGGACATGACGGAGTCGAACAGACACCACTGGGCCTCTTCGCCGGGCGACAGCAGTTTGTTCCTCATCTCGACCGTGTCGCTGAAATCGACCGTGCGCTGCGAAGGGCTCAACTTCTCTTTATAGTCGGCGGCCCAGTAGGAGTCGCCGACGTACCGCTTGATGCCGTAGGGGCCTTCAAGCTGCTCGGCGATATCCGCAAGAATCTGCTTACCCATCGCCGGTCCGACGATGTCGAGCGGATAGACGAGAAACAGGAGCGCTGCGTCGGTTCGACGCTTCTTGGTCGGCGCCTTCTGGATACATTCGTGCGGCAGGATCTTTCGCAACTGCGCTCGCCCCCGGCCTTCGAGGACACCTAGCTCGGCATCCGACATGCCCGCCGCCTCGCGTCGGTGCTTCCCTGCCGACAGGAACTCCCGAAGTTTCGCCAATCCGGCGACCACCACGCCGATGCTGGAGGCTTCAATCTTACGCTCCTCCTCCCAATGACCGCAGTCCTCGTCCGTCCAATAGTGAATGGCATCGAAGTAGCGGGCGAATAACCCGAGCACTTCCACCTCTGGGAGAGTCGGTTTGAGCGCACCACGTCTGGCCAATAGGCAGTACATCCACAGAAAGTAGCCGAGCGCGTCGTTCTGCGCATGAGCCCAGGTCTCTCGCGACTCGCGCAGAGTGGCCCCCTCGAACCGCACATGAGGCCGGGACATGATGTCGTCCGGCGTGGACTCGCCGCCGATGATGCACTCGAAGCGGTGCCGATGCCGCGCAAAAAATCTCATGAGAGCCGAGAGGCAGCGACCAGCCGCGCGCACCTCACCGTCGACGTACAATGCGTGACTCACATGCACATTGTCTCTCACCCAGACGTGATGATAGCCGCTGTGTCGATTCAATCGATCGACGACGGCCGCGGGAAACAGATGCGTGCGCAGTGACCTGAACGTAAACACACCCTCACGCTCCAGAAACCGCCTGAGCCGTCTCAAACTCCCAGAATCATATCGATCGGACATGTACGGCAGCAGTGCTCCATTCTGCACGACGATGGGGGGCATGCTTCATCTCCAAATGGGTGGACGATCGGAACGCCGCCGGAATCTACCGTGAGTCGGAACCGACATCAAGAGGGCGAGCACGCGTCGGACGGACAGCGTGAAAGAGGAACGAGGCTGCCGTTACCTGGTCAAGGTTCGCACATACGCGAGGATATCTCGTGCCTGCTCTTCAGAAAGGAGGTTCTTCCAGGCCGGCATGTTGGGCTTGCCGTCATGAATGGTCTTGAGTAACTCGCCGTCGGACTTTGCAGCCGTCCGTCTGGACGTGAGATCCGCCGGATCGGGTCCGAGCAGCTTGTAGCCGTTTCCCTTCCCTTCCGTTCCATGGCAGCCGGCACAATTGCGGTCGAAGAGGACTTTGCCTTTCGACACATCTCCGAGTGCGATGTCGGATTGCGCCATACCGGGCTGAATGGCCACCCAGGCCCATGCAGCGATGAGGCAGTTGATTACAACCAGACCTTTCACCATACTCTCATCCTTTCGGCTCTTCGCGAGGCCACCGGACTATAGTCGGGCGGCAGGGTTACCGTACGCGTGGAGGAGGAGGCGAGCCGGCGTCAGGAGTCTGCAGCGTGATGGTGGCGGCTTGTCCGTCGGAGGTAAGCTGCGCGGCAATCTTGTCTCCGGTCTTGAGCCGTGCCGCCGCGCCTTCAATTTTCGTGTCCGCGGTGACCCGCATCCGGACTTCATGCCCGGACATTTCCCGAACGACCAGTTCTTCCCCCTCCCAATACAGCACATCCCCTTTCACGACGTCGTTCGCAGCCGCTTGTGATCTCGATTGCCCCTGCACCGGAATCACCGCGGCCAACATGAGGAAGAAAGCCAAAATGATCGGCATAGTACCCCTCCTATCCTGTCTATTCTGAGACTACGGATCCTCTGATGCCCTTGTCAATCTGTCGATGCGCCATACACGCCACAGTGGGTCAGCTCTCTCCTGCCTCGTGCCCGCGAAGGCGGGCATCCGCTCCTCGATCCAGTCTCCATCACCGTTCACCGTTTAGGTTTTGGTAGTGGGTCAGTTTGCTATCCAGACGCACTGAAGTCTGTCATTCCCGCCCCCGATCGGTGTCGAGGGCAGGCTCCAGCGGGAATCCAGTCAAGGCCTTCTCTTCAGCAGTTAGGCTTGATCGAGGCGTGGATGCACGCCTTCGCGGGCATGACGCAAGAGGAAACTGACCCATTACCTAGGTTTTGCATTTGGCCGGTCCAATGTCTTAGACTTTCAATTCGACCCATTTCCCCTCAACTTATGGGAGGTCCCGCCATGAGACACACCGGACTCGGAATCGCCACAGCTCTTTTTGCAGTGGTCACGTTTGCCTCATCCGCACTTGCCGGAGAAACCTCCGCCACGATGGAAAAGATGAAGGGCGAAGCCAAGGCCGCGACCGAAGAGGTCAAGGGACAGGCCAAAGGGGCCGTCGAAGACGCCAAAGGCAACAAGATGAGCGCGGAGGCGGAGCGGGCCAAGGGAAATGCGAAAGGCAGCATGGAACGAGCCAAGGGTGAAGCCAACGCCGCAAAGGAAAAGATGAAATAGACGACGAGGTCACGATGGCGGAGCCGCCTGGAACGCATCGCTGACGCCTCCCGGCGGCCCTCCTCGTCGAGGTATGGATGGATCGTTCGCTTGTTCAGACACTGAGGAACGTAGCAGACCCATCGAGGGTCCGCTTCGGGCGATCGTTGGTCAAGACGAGGTTCCTGTTCACGTTCCTGCTGTTGGGCGGATGGACAGTTTTGTCTCCCCTCCCCGCTCTCCCCGTTCCGATGGTGAACGACCCGAAAGGCTTCGAAGGGATTCCCTGGGGAGCGGCCTTTTCCGAGACGCAGGAGTTTCTGCTCGTCGAAAACGGCGCGCGCATCAAAGGCTATGAACTCAAGCAGGGACCGCCGGGTCTCGGATCCGCGAAGGTCGACTCAATGCGCTTTGTGACCTTCGACGGACAGTTCGCGCGGGTCGTCGTCCGCTATCACGGGCATCAGACGCATGAGCAGATCGTGTCGTACCTTCAATCCCGCTATGGACCGCTGGATCGGACGCCAGGCCAGATTTCGAAAGGCGCAGTCCAGCAATTCAACTGGCAGGGAGACGACAGCGAGATCGTTCTCACGTATGAAAGCATGAAAGACCGCGGCATCATCTTCTTCGAGCACCGCCCGTCCGCCTTGAAATTTTCCGAAGGGCAGATGGCTCCTGACCCGGACCTCGGCGGCGCGACCTACTGACGACGCAGCCGTCGCCAGGTCCTCATGACTGTACGGCCCTCATCCGAATCCGATCCTCCGTCTCTTGATGCACGCATCACCGTCCTGTATCACGTCGCCGGCTCAGAGACCGAGGCTCGGGCAAAGGCCGAACTAATCTGCCTGGACCAGACCGTCGAAGCCGGCGACGAGATCCTGACGCCCCCACTTCGACATCGCATCGTGGGGCGGCTTGAAGAATTCCGACCTCGATCGCCCGGCAGCTACGAAGCCCGGATCAGCTATGCCGTTGATCTGATCGGCCTCCATCTCGCCGATCTCTTAAACCTCTTGTTCGGCACCAGTAGCCTGCGCCCCGGCGTCCGGCTTGTCTCGTGGGAGCTTCCGGACTCGGTCCTGTCACAATGGCGTGGTCCCAGATTCGGTCTGGAAGGTCTCAGGAACCTGACTGGGATTCGAGACCGTCCGCTGGTCTGCGCCGTGCTGAAGCCGCTCGGTCGCTCACCGCAGGAGTTGGCGGACCTGGCCACGGCATTCGTGCTGGGCGGCGTGGACTTGATCAAAGACGACCAGGGCCTCGTCGATCAGTCGTTCTGTCCGTTCAACGAACGCATCGCACGATGCGCCGACGCCGCGCTCACCGCTGCGGCGCAACGTGGCAGACCCTGTCCCTATCTGGGCCATATCAGCGGCCCCCTCGACGTCATGAAGGAGCGCGCCTCGCTCGTCAAGAAATGCGGAGCGGGCGGCCTGCTCGTTGCGCCGGGGCTCACCGGATTCGATGCGCTCCGTTCCTTGGCAGAGGATGAGTCGCTGGCACTGCCGATCGCAAGCCATCCCGCGCTGCTGGGCGGCTACACCGTAGATCCGGATCACGGAATCGCTCCTGCAGCTCTGTACGGCCAACTCCCCCGCCTCGCCGGCGCCGATCTGTCCATCTACCCCGGCTATCGCGCCGGCTATGCGATGATGAAAGACGACTGTGCGTTGCTGAAGCAGGCGTGCCGGGCCGCCTGGGGGCACATTCGTCCCATGGCTCCGACGGCAGCGGGACGTATCACTGCCTCGGATATCCCGGAGTTCGGATCCTTCTACGGCCGAGACGTCGTCTTCATCCTCGGCAGCCGCATTCAAACGGACCCTCTCGGCCTCGTAACCGCAACACAGCACTTCGTTCGAGTGCTCCATCGGTACGCCGACGCTTGACCGGATCGACTCCGGTCGGCCCCGCCGCGTACATAACTGGCTCACCGCTCGGCTCTGGTACCGGTTACACTGGTTGTCTTCTATTTTCGATCCGGAAGCGGTCCGGTGACGGGCTTGTCTTTCGGGCCCGGTTTCGCCGCCTGTTCCAGCCTGCACTCGCCCTCTTCGCAGGACTTCGACTTGGCGTCATGTTTCTCGTGGCACGAGGCCTTGTCCTCCGCACTGATGGCGGCTTCCATGCACTGCTTGAATTCATGCTTGGCGGCCTCGTGGCATTGCGAGCACAGACTGTCTGCATAGGCGGCGGAGCCGCTCATCATCAGAAACGACGCCGATGCCAGTACCCCGAATCGTCTCATGACCGTTTCCTCCCGTAGTGAATCGAATTTCGACCCTACCCTTCATTTCCCCTGCACGGACCGCAGAGCGGCAGGCTAGAGCTTGGCCCGTCGTATCAGAAAGGCCGACAACGCGATCGACAGCGCGAGGAGCACCAGGAGGATGACGATCGTCAGCGTTCGATGAATCAGTGGGGAAAACCTGGTCCACTCCTCTCCGGCGACGTACCCGAGGCCGATGAAACTGGCGGACCAGGCCAATGCCCCTGCGTAGGCGAACCTGGCGAACACTGCTGCCGGGAGCATCGAGGCGCCCAGCAGGAGCGCGGCCAGATGGCGGACGCCGGGAATGAAGTAGGCCACGAGGAGGGAGTACTTTCCCCAACGTTCTACCCATCGCCGTGACGAGGCCAGATGCTCCGGTCTCATGTGGACCACATGGCCGAACTTCTCGAGAGCCGGGAGGCCGATGAGCCGCCCGATTGCATAGCTGAGGCTGATTCCGGTTACGCTTCCCAGAAAGGCGGCGACGAAGGCACCCTCAATCCGGAGGGTGCCCTTGCTGCTGAGATAGCCCGCAAACACCAAGAGTGTCTCATCCGACACCGGAAGGCCCAGTACGCCCAGCATCAGCAGGACGAACAAACCGCCGTATCCGTACTGCTCAATCCAATGAAGCCCGGTTTCCATGGCTCGGGTTTCTAGAGGGCATAGGAAATCCGAGATGTCTTACTTCCCGCTGTCGGACAAGGTCACCGGCGACCTGAGCGCCTCCCCTTCCTGCGCAAGAATGAATAGCAGAATTTTCGCCGACGCCTCTCGGCTGGCATTCCTCAGCACCACGTGGGCCTGTCCCGGAGGCTCATACCAGCTCTGCCCCGCGCTGTAGGTCACCGCCTTCTCTCCCTCCAATTGACAGACCATAGTCCCTTCCAAGACATACCCGAACACCGAACCGGGATGTTGGTGCGCATCGGATGCCGTTCCCGGCCCGTACTGCACGGTCAACACCGTGGCGACTCTTCCCTGAATATCCGGGAGGCTTTGCGTGATGAGCACCGATGTGGGATCTCCTGCCAGCACGGTCGTCGGGGTCGCGAGAACCAGTGCGACAAGCACCCGGAGGATCGTCCCAGCTGCAGGGCGGTCTGCGGCTGGTGCAATAGTCGTCGTCATATGAAGTCCTCATGTGGTTGAAGGTTGATGTCACGGGAGTTGCCACGCAATCGACCGACAGGATGAGCGCGCAGGCTACTTCGTGCAGCATCCTGTGTCAACAAGGAGCGGGAACAGTGGTCGGGCGATACCGCTCCGGCTGAGAAAGCTGTGGCCCATCCGTCACACCTGCGCAGTGCCTCGTCTGAGCCGCCGTTCTCGATGGCCTTCACCGGTGGCCACGAATGGACGGGACAACTTGGCCTAGGCAAACGGAGCGGTAGCAAAATCAACGAGGACAGCGTACCGCTTCGGGCATCGGCTCTGCATGCAGGAGTAGAGTGGAGTTGTGGTCCTCCCGGCGTCGATCAACAGAGAGGCATCAATATGGTCATCCGACAACAGCCCCGCTTCCAGGTATCCTTCTTCGGGACGCTGGGATATCAGAACCGCCTGCATCAGATTACCAAGTCCTTTGATCTCTCGCGGAACGGCTGCCGACTCGAAAGTCCTTTCGAAGCCTACGCCGGGATGAAAGTCAATCTCCTGCTCTCCCTCCCGGAAGGCGAGTCGCCGATCCTCATCGAACAAGCGGTGGTCCGGTGGTGCGGCGTCCGAGATATGGGCCTCGAATTTCAATCTCTCTCCTCTCCTCACCGCGAGCGTTTGTACCGGACCCTCCGGCGCTTCGAAACCGCCCTCGACCATGAATATCCCTGCCCCCCTTCCACGAGCACCATGTGACCCATTCGAGACTACCCCTACCGGCCGCCGGAGACCGGTCGGTCTGAAAACAGACCGATGGTCATACACGGGAGCAAGGGAACCTCCCAGGATCGCTTGCGCAAGTTGTTCCTGGTCGAACAAATTGTCCCGCCGCACAACAGGGCACAAACAGGACGCTATTGCCGATTTGCCGCGCGGAATGTCGCCTTCCTGTGCCTCTCCTACGATTGAGTCAGCTGTAAATCACCTCAGCTAACTCCGCACTATCTCGGTCCATTTTGTCGTTCTCCCCGTTGGCAAAGGCCTTGCGGGGTGAATCATGAGGCGAGGGTGCGCGAGCGCGTTGCGGGTTGCATGGACCGAGGAGGACAGCATGAACACATTCCACGATCTGATGATGTCAACCATCTCGGCGGCCATGCTCGGTCTGATCTGGTTGTCCCAGGCCGCGGCCGGCGAGTCCATTCCCATTAGAGAGGGATCGACCGTCACACTGCTGTATCAAATCACCGTACCGGGCAACGAGCAGTTTGAAATCCGAGACCTGAGTCAATTTGTCCAGGGGCGACATCAAATGTTGCCGGCGCTGGAACAGGTCATGGCAGGCATGAAGCGGGGTGACAAAGCGCAGATCGAACTGACTCCCGATCAGGGGTTTGGACCGTACGATCCCAGGAAGAAAACCATCGTTTCAGCCGGCGAACTGCCGGAAGGAACAAAACCCGGCGACATCCTGGAGGATCAGTCGGGGCGCCAGGCCACCGTGACTCAGCTGTCGGAGACGACGGCTGTCGTGGATTTCAATCACCCGCTGGCAGGCAAGCCGCTCATCGTCACATTGACAATCTTGGAGGTCGATAATCCGACATGAGGGGTTCCGCCGAGGGACCGAGGACTCCGGGATCCACCGGCAGTCATGCTGAGCGCGCCTTCCGATTGGCCAGCGTCGCCCCGAGCCGCGCCGCCAGGATGGATGGAATCGACAAAATCGCGAACATGACCAATCCGAGCGGCAGCAAGTTGCCGGCTCCCTGGCTGAGCAACATCCAGGATGCCTGGCCGATGAGCGGAACAATTCCCCATCGCCACGGCCGCTCCGGTTCGACATATCCAAGGATGCACGCCACCAGACAGACTGCAGGGATGCCGACCGAGAAATACAATTCGGAATCCCACGCCTCGAGCCTCCCGGAAAACGAAACGACCAGCATCCAGACGATCATTCCGGCCGCAATGGCGACGCCGTAGAGACCCCATGGCTTGCTCATGATGAAAACCCTACGCCCGTGATTGCCGGGCGTCAAGAAATGCTCGGCGGCAGGGCAGGTCGCTCATATCGCCACTCGCCACGCCGGCGTGCACCGTCCGGGAGAGAGACTGTCGGTGAGAGAGGCTGTCGGATGGACCTCAGGGAAGAATGATGGCTTGTTCGGCGTGACCGATCGCTTTTAGCACGACTTCCAGGGCGTCGACCATCATGGGAGGACCGCAGAGAAACACGACCGTGCCGGGCCCCGGCGCCGGCAGTTGCCGTCGAAGTACCTCCTCGGTGATGCGGCCGACCCCCTGCGACCACCCCGAAGGCGGCTGCTCCAGCACGTGATAGCAGCGAAAGCTTGCGTGTTCACGCGCGTTCTCGTCCCACTCGTCCCGAAAGATGATGTCGGCTTCGGTTTTGTTGGCGTAGACCAGCGACAATTCCACCTTCAGGCTCTTCGCAAGAATCCAACGAATGATCGAAATCATCGGCGTGATGCCGGTGCCACCGGCCACGAATCCGACCTGGGCGGCCATCCCGTCCACCCAGTGACCTCCGGAATAGGGCCCGCTCATGAGCACCCTGTCCCCGACCTTCCGGTCATGGAGGTACTTTGAGACCGTGCCGGTCTCGTATCGCTTCACCGTCAAATCGAAATATCCGGTGGTGCCGGGCGTGGACGACGGCGTATAGGGGCGCTTCACGGCCTTGCCGTTGATCGTCGCATGCACGTAGAGATGGTCACCCGGGAGGAGATCCAGCGTGGCCTCGTCCGGCAGAGCGAAGCAGAACGTCTTCGCGTCGTGCGTATCCTGATGGATGGCCGTCAATTCGTAAGGAGAAGGCGCGGTGGTTTTGATGCGCGCGATCTGGTTCGGATTCATAAGAGTATCTTACGGATCCGTGATGAAGCCTGCAACCGTTCTCAATTCCCTTCACCCCTGTGGCGAGAATGACCCGGTCCTTGGGGCCTCCGAGACGACAACCCAAGAAATCACTAGGAAATTTACACTTCTCGTATCCACAGCCGGTGGCATCAGCTCTGCATTGGCGATAGCATGCCCAGCACTCCATCATGCATATGCGGCTGCCGCTGCGGAAAGGATACGTGTACCACCTTGAGACAAGAACCTCGGTTTCCCGTCACATTTACAGGAACGGTTTCCTATCAGAACTATCCCCATCTCATCACCAAGTCGCTGGACCTTTCCCGAGCAGGCTGCCGTCTCGAAAGCCCTTTGCAACTCTCGGCGGGTATGAAGGTGAACTTGCTCCTGTGCTTCTCAGAGGGCAGCACGCTCATCCTGATCGAACAGGCCGTCGTCCGGTGGTGTCATGCGCGTCAAATCGGCGTTGAATTCCAGGCGGTCTCCGCAACCTATCAAACGCGGTTGAACCGGACGCTGCAGGTGCTTACGACGAGATTCAGCTAGGGCTGCTCAGTAGGCGATCCCCCTGGGCGCCTGAAGCCGATCGATACAGTCTTGCCAAAAGGTGGAGGGATCCCGGTCGAAGAGACCGGCCGAATCAGGGGGTAGTGTCGCCCAGGCCCCTTGATTCATCTCGTAAGCCAATTGCCCCGGGGCCCACCCGGCGGACCCGGCAAAGGCCCTGAATGTCTCGGTCGGTTTGGGCTGCTTGATGACCCGTTCCAACATCGTCGGCGTACCCCCCACATACACCCCGTCGAACACCGATCGTGCCTCGGCCGAAGGCTCCTTCAGACGAAAGAGCACGAGCAGCTGAGTCGGCTGCACCGGTCCTCCGGCGAACAGCCGATAGGTCGTTCCCTTGAGCGCCGCGATGTCCGGAAGGACCTCAGTGAGCAGGACGCCGGTCGGACGATTCACAATGACCCCGAGCGTTCCCTCTTCGCCATGCTCGATGATGAGCACGACCGTCTCACGAAAGTTCGGATCGCCCAGGGTCGGACTGGCCACCAGGAGGACGCCCTTCTTGACGGACGAAGGGACAAAGTTCCCCTCCGCCCCGACCGGCGCAACGACCAGCAGCGCCCAGACCACCATCCCCGCGGCGATCAACCCATACCCCCCATACGCGACGCCGGGCGGAGCGGACAACCGAACTCTCGAAACGGCGAGGACCATGATCGCGTGCTCCGGCTTGTTGATGATACGGTGATGGGACGGGTCGCAAGGCTACGACGCACCGATGCGGCTGTCAACTCGTGGGAGAACGTCCGGTCATGGCCGCTTCGCCGGCATGGACGCTCTCATGCGCGTGCAGTCTCGGAAATACCAACCCTCCGCCTCTGTGTTAAGCTGCTCAGGACGGCATGAGAGGAGCAGGATGTTCGTTTGGACTGCCCGGCTCGGATTGCGGTTCTGGCTCTATCCCGTCATCGCGGCTCTTGCTGCCGCCCACGCTCCGGTGTCCGCTGTAACGACGATCTACACCTATACCGACGACTCCGGCACCCAGAACTTCACCACAGAGCTGAGCTCGATTCCCGAGAAGTACCGGAGCCGGGTCACCCAGCTCGATCTCGGCCCCGTCTCGAATCCGCCCCTCGTACCGGCTGCGCAACGGCCCCCATCCGAACAGGTACGAGTGGTGACGGCGAGCGGCGAATACCGCATGGGAGATCACGACACAAAAAGTGATGCGACCCGCCTGGCCGTCGAAGCGGCGAAGCGCCAAGCTCTTGAACAGGTGGCCACGTATCTGGAAAGCATCACCGAGGTGACGGGGATGGAACTCACCAGGGACGAGATACGCACCTACACGGCCGGGATCGTCATGGTCGTCGATCAAAAGATCAGCACCCTCCTCGATGGGGGCACCGTCGTGATCCGAGCCGATTTGACCGCCCAGGTCGACCCCGCCGAGGTCGCGCAAGCCATCATGGCTCTTCGGGAAAACGAGAGCGCCAAGACCGAACTCATGGCGCTGCGATTGGAGACGGATCAGCTGCGCCGGCAGCTGGAGGTCGCAAACCAGACTCTGGCCGCCGCCGTCTCACCCGAAGAAGTACAGGTGGCAAGCCGCCAACGAGAGGAACTTCTCAACCAACTCCAGGCCAACGCCCTCGTGTCGCAGGCCTGGACCGATTGGGTCTACGTGACGCCGGGCATCTATCCCGCTCCGTCGATCGGCCTGCAGCAGGTTCGTGGACTCTTGGTGCAGGCTCAACGGCTCCAACCGCACAATCGTCACCTGCCCACGGTCCAGCAAGTGATTTCGGCACAATCGACCGGCTCGGCCTCCGCCCCGCTCGGCGTGCCTCCACCGGCTTCATCTTCCGGCTCATTGCTCGTTCCGCCTTCTCTCGCGCCGCCCGCTCCATCCCTGCCCTCAGCGGCGGCCGGCACGAACGCCATGCGGCCTCCGATCCCGACACAGGCGCTCCCTCCCGCCTCTTCCAATGCCGTGACCAACGCTCAAATGCGTCGAGGACCGTCGCTTGCTCCTTTGCCGCCGCTGCCGTCCCCGTTGCCTCCCACGCTGCAGCAGATTCACCCGCCGCATACCGCGCAACCCAATCCCCCGGTGCTCCGTGCTCCTTATACGATTCCCCATCACCTCCAGCAGCAGGGAGGGCGTGCCTTCGGACGGGCCGGTGGCGGCGGCCGCGCTGGAGGGCGGCGGTAGCGCACACGCGGATGCCGCCTGTCGATCCGTGACAGTGCTTCGAGCCGGCAGTAGCAATCATAGGGCCACTCTGCTAAGAAGAGCGCGTGGGGTACATTGACAATAATCTCCTGCCAGGCGAGCGCGTTCACTACCGCGCGCACTTGCACTGGAAACTGTTCGTTGGTCCTGCCCTGCTGACCATCCTCAGCTTCGCGTTCGTTGGATTCGCCATCAGCCAAGGATTCGACCCCTACTGGTCGCTGATCATCCTCGTCATCCCTGCCGGCGCCGTGCTGTCTGCCTACCTGACGTGGCGTTGCTCAGAATTTGCGGTCAGCGACAAACGCGTCTTGATCAAGACCGGCATTGTCGGACGCCGCACTCTGGAAACGCTCCTGACCAAAGTCGAACACATCGGGGTCGACCAAACCCTCTGGGGCCGCCTCTTCAATTTCGGCACGATCTACGTCACCGGCACCGGATCCACGAGAGAAACCTTCGCGGGCATTCATGCACCGCTGGAGTTCCGCAAAGCCATCGAAGCGGCAGCCGTCGCCTTCGAAGAACGGCGGCCCAGCGGACGAGCATCAACCGGCCTGACATAACCGGACCCGATGACCTCAGAGCCGTCTTGACCTGAGACCATTCCTCTCCTAATCACCTCCAGCAGCTATCCGATCGGAGCGAGCGTCGACATGAGACCGATTGGAACACCTTTTCACTCCTCCAGGCGATTGGACCAAACTCGACAGGAACTGCTGGGTTTTCAGGTATACAGGTATAGTTGTGTCATGAGATCTCGCTCGCATCCCCGCGCGAGTCGAGCTGTGCCTCGACGAAGCACTGCGGCGGCCATGACGTCAAAGCCTATCTTGCGAAGATGAACGTGATGAAACGTCAGTTCGCCAGACCGGCAGCGGGGGGCTGACATCCTGCTCTTCGGTCTCTCGCGACCGGTTTCTGTTCCCCTTCTGACGCGTTGATGCTCTCAATTTCGGTTACCCGAGGCAGATACGTAAACTTCAGAATACCTTGGTACCAACATCGATAATGAGTTGGGCAAGAGGCTTGGTGTTCCCTCTATTCGATACCGCAAACGTCTGACCAGGCAATTCCGCAGCTCGGCATAGACTGGTTAGTAGCTCCTTCTCGTTCATCAAGCGACTAGTAGGCTCAGCAGCCAAGAGGAATGCCCGCTGAGTTGGGGCGCTCCGCAATCTCCTCTCGCAGATCCACACGCCCATTGCTCCCTTGACATTTGCGAGCCGGCTGCACAGTCGAGCCATGGGTTCTTCCCCTAGTGCCGTAGGAATCAGATCTTGTCGGGTGGGCAGAGATTGGCATTCCCGCTGAATCGCTACCTGCAGATCCACCTGCTGTTCGCCGCGAAGACGCCATTTTTTCGCCAGTAGCGTGTCTCCGATGCGCAAGGCGTACGTATAGGCGACCTGACTGGCCAGAACGCCAAGGCCGGCGTCAGAGGCAATCTTATCGAGATACGTGAGTCCGCCGGGATCGTCACGCTGAAGCAAGAGACGTCCGATGGCCAGATCGGTCGCACGCTCTTGTGGGTAGACTTCATTAAACTTGCGATACAGCGGCAAGGGATCAGCCGTAGGATCGAATGCTTCCGTCCATGCCGCAAGGTTCCAACTTTCCTCCTTCGTCAGGAGGTCTTCTGGTTTTGCTCGTAGTCCTTCCAGCTGCTTCCGCATTTCAGCAACTTGCTCGTAGCGCTGTTTCCACCCAGCTGAGTTCTCCTTGAGCCACATCTGGTCAAAATCTCTAAGCACCTTCTGAAGATTGGCACCCAGCCATTCATGAGCCGCCGTCTTGCTGGATGATCGACTCATCGGCAGAGGATTTTCCGCAAGGGCTCTCAAACGATCACGTAGAGATGGATGAGTATCAGCGTAACCAGTCTCCTGTGCCATCACTTGACCAAACGCTTCAGCCCACGCGGAAGAGTTTGATCGATCACTCGTCTCAAATTGTTCCAAGCCGCTCATCGGATCTGTTGGGGCGATTGGTTCACGATCCATACGGGCTAACAAGGGTTTCCAATAATATCGATCGTTCACTATTGGTCGGACACCTGTATTCACCAACGCTGTAGCTATCGTGTGCCGTGTCGTCAGCTCAGCGGCAATCATGTCCGCTTGATACTCATTCGTACGTGCCAAGGCGAAGCTGTACGCATTGAAGTACGGCGCATACCATTCAAAGAACCGAGCTAGGATTCGAGCTGCCCAATGCTGTGTTTGACTAAAAGCGCTCATGATTCGGTACCATGAGAGCCTCACCCGATATATCCATCCGCTAAACCGACCGTGTCGTCCTGACAGGTGTCCCATCTCGTGGGCAAGGACGGCCCGCGCTTCTTCAGGCGGGAGACCGAGCAACAGCTGAAGCCCGACAATCAGCGTGTTTCGTGGCCAGCCGAATACTCCTAAGCGAGGGACCTGAGCGATTCCAGCGTTAAAATCATTCGTGAGGACGATGCGATGAATCCTGGGTGCTTTCACCTGTTGTCGAAGTACATCCGCTTCCACAAACAGCCGAGGGTACTGGTGTGACGTCAGTTCATAGCCTATGGGATCACTCATTTGTACCCATAGTGCCCGCGTAATGACATAGACGATCACCAACAGGACAAAGACAAGTTTGGTCTTCACCAGGACCCACCACACATGCCCAGCAATAGCTGCCCAAACGGCAACTGCAACGATTCCCAACAGTAGAAGCAGCATACCGAAGAGCACAGCGTATCCAAGGACCGCCAGAGCGGCCAATTTCACACGGTAGAGGCGCGGATTGGTCTCCATCAGACGTTCGGCCTGTCGGATAGAATCCTCGAAGCGGTGACGTTGCTCAGTGATAGTCATAGTGGTGACCGCTTGTGGCATGAAAAGAGTGTCGAAAACCGCTTTCCTTTCCTATGCCGGGCTGAATCTTCCACCCGCTTCACCGTGCTGCCAATCTAGAGGTGCAGCAAGCGATATACCAAGGGCTGGTCTCTTCGGTATCGGAAATTCTGTCTGAAGACAACCTCACAATTTTGCTGAAGATTAATGCAGAATCCTTCGACGAGCTTCAGGTTGTCGTGAAGAGAGAATTCGACCTTTTCCTGTCAGCTAATGCGATCCAATACTGAATCCATAGAGGTACGGCTCGGCATGCTTAAAGCAAGATTCTCCGTCTGCGGCAACCACCACGCTTTCCTCACATGTTTGTAGAAAGTCATGTACCAATTGAGGAAGGTCGGCGTCTCGCGGTGATACCGTAGGAAGCTTATCCGTTGGCCGGAGCCGCGCAGGCAAGTTGATGGGCTGACTTCGATTCTTCCTTGAAGGCCTCGGCGAGGTTGGCGGCGAGCGGAACCTCCCGCTCATAGACCGTGAAATAGTACGGATCGTCGGCCGTGAGTCCGAACTCTTCGACGAGCATGCGGTGCTGCCGCTCGCTTTGGATGTGGTAGCGCACCGTCGCCTTCAGCTTGAATCCGGCCGGCGCCTTCGGCACCCGGTATGCAAACGAATACTCACGGCTGGCCAGCGGCAGGAGACGATTGTCATAGAGTTCCACGATCGCCGGTTGCCACATGATCCAGCGCCCCATCGTCTCGCGCTGTTCCTTGACCACCTTGCCCTGGAGATCCGTCACGGTGAACTGGACGGTGAAGTGCCGGTCCGGGTCGCCGGTCGGGAGCTTATGGCCGGCCCCGGCGTTGACCAACGTCAGCGTGACCCGCACGTCTTCCCCCGGTTTGGGTTGCAGCGGTTCAGCCGTGACCTGAACAGCCACGGCGCGTTTGACCATTGCAGGATCGTGCCCACCGCGCCAGAGATGCTGGCGTCCGTGTCTGAGGGGACTGTCGGCCGCCATCGGCCTGATGATCTCAGGCATGTGGCAGCTTTGACAGATGAATCCCCGCTCTTTCATGAAATACCTGCCCTCGTACTCCGCATAAGTCCCGCAGGGCCCGACGTTGTAAAACTGCGCCGGACCGGACTGCACGTTGTGACAGCGATAACAGAGCTGCGATGTCCTGAAGTTCGGATCAAACTTGGTCGGATGCGGTGCCGCGGAGTCTTCGTAGGGACCTAGAATCACCCCATCCCGGACGTGGCAGGCGGCGCACGTCACCCCTTCCTGCTGATATTCCGGGTCGTAGTTCCGGTTCAGTTCCTGAACGGCTTTTTCGACCCGCTCGCGCGGAATCTCCTTGATCAAGGTCGGCTGCTGATTTTCCAGGGGTGAGTGGCAATTGAGACAGACCCACACATGCTTGTCCTTGGTCCAATAGGCCTGAAAGAAGGGGTCACGGTAGGCATACGAATGGATACTGGTTTTCCATTCATTGTAGATCTCGGTATGGCACGTCCCGCAGGACTCAGCCTTGAGGCTGGTCAGTCCTTTCGGAATCGTTTGGTATGGGATGGCATGCGCGTAGTCCGAGCGCAATCCGAAGATGACCGTCGGCTTCACCTCCGTGTAGTAGAGGTAGACGAGACCTGCCAGCATCCCCGCACCGAGCGTGAGCTTGACCGTGAGGGACTTCTTCACGTGTCCCGCCTCCGGCCGGGCGACGTCTGAATCAATTGCTTGTAGGCAATCGGCATCAGGAAGAGCAGCCCCAGCGCGGTGAACGCCAGCAGCAAGCGCGGGGACGCCAGCTCACCGAGCGAATTGATGGTGCCCAACTGCCGTCCGGCAAAGGTGTAGACCAGGCTGCCGGGAATGATGCCGAGAGCCGTCGCAGCGACATAGGTAAGAGCGCTGACCCGCGTGAGACCGGACAAGAGGTTCACCAGAAAGAACGGGAAGAGCGGAATCAGCCGTAGAGTCAGCAGATAGGTGAACGCATTCCGTGCAAACCCTTCCTGGAATGCTCCAAGCCGATGCCCGAACCGCCGCTCGACCCAATCGCGCAGCAGATAGCGCGCGGACAGAAAAGCCAGCGTCGCCCCGATCGTGGCTCCGATGTTGACATAGAGCGCCGCCGGCACACTGTCGAAGAGAAAACCTCCGGTGAGCGTCATGAGCGTCGCGCCGGGCAGCGAGAACGCCGTCTGTGCGATGTAGGTCAGGATGAACAGCACCACGGCCGTGACGTAGTGCTTCTCCGTGAACGCAAGCAGCCGGTCTCGATTGGCTTTGAGCAGGTCGAGCGAGAGATAGGTTTTCAGATCGAACAGGTAAAAGGCGCTGATCGCGACCAAGAAGAGCCCCGCAAGGAGGACCTTGCCCGTGATCGACGTCGATACGGGCGCGCTAGGACTCGTCACCTCTTTTTCGACAGGCATCGCGATGCTCTCCGGATCGTTGTCACAGGGCCTTCTACCCCTCAACCGTGGCGACCACCGTCCAAGGCCCGGTCCAGATTGAACGCGGCGCTGATCAACGCGATGTGCGTGAAGGCTTGCGGAAAGTTGCCGAGCGCCTCTCCGCTGTCGCCGATTTCTTCGGCATACAGACCGACATGGTTGGCATGCCCCAGCATCCGCTCGAACAGCTGCCGAGCCTCCGTCAGTTTCGAAGGGTCGAAGCGGCCGGCCCTGGTCAACGCTTCGACGAGCCAAAACGAGCACATCGTAAAGGTCCCTTCCCGTCCTTGGAGACCATCTGTTCCAGTCTCGCTGTCGTACCGATACACGAGACCGTCGGAGACCAACCCCCCGTCTTTCGGAGAACGATTGATCGCCTTCAGCGTACTCAGCATGCGGGGGTCGTTGGGGGCCATGAAAAACACCAGCGGCATGATGAGATTCGACGCGTCGAGGGCATCACCGCCGTAATATTGCACGAAGGCCTGGCGTTCTCGACTCCACCCTTTCGACATGATCTCTTCGTAGATCTGGTCGCGCACCTGCAGCCAACGCTCCTGGTCGGCGGGAAACGAGCGCTTGCCCGCGAGCCGCAGCCCCCGATCCATCGCGACCCAGCACATCAGTTTTGAATAGACGAAATGCCGCCGGCCGCCGCGGACCTCCCAGATGCCCTCGTCGGGCTGCTGCCAGTTGTCGCACAGCCAATTGAGACGCCGGCGAATGCGCAACCAGGCGTCGAACCCGATGGGCATGACGTACTTGTTGTAGAGGTAGAGGCAGTCGAACAATTCGCCGTAGATATCCAGTTGTAGCTGCTGATACGCCCCGTTCCCGATCCGGACCGGCCTTGAGCCTCGGTACCCGTCGAGATGCCCCAGCACCTCTTCCTTGAGATCATGGCGTCCGTCGATGCCGTAGACGATTTGGAGCGACCCATCGGGCTCGATCTCCCCTACCCTGGCTTCCAGCCATCGCATGAAGGCATGCGCCTCTTCGGTGAAGCCGATCCGGAGCAATCCATAGACGGTGAAAGCGGCGTCGCGAATCCACGTGTACCGATAGTCCCAGTTCCGTTCCCCGCCGAGCGTTTCGGGCAGGCTGCAGGTCGGCGCCGCCACGATGGCCCCGGTAGGCTCGTAGGTCATCAACTTCAGGGTCAGGGCCGAGCGGTAGACCATTTCGCGCCAGCGCCCGGCATACGTGCACTTTGAGAGCCACCGATGCCAGTACTCCACCGTGTGATCGAAGACCTGCTGGATTTCGGCGGCGGAGGGACCTCGCCGGCAGGCTTCGCCCGGCTGCAACCGATGCAGCACGAAGACCGTTTCCTGCCCTTCCTGGAGGACAAACGTCGCGGCGGCCGCGTCGTCGAGCGCCTGAAGGGGTACGCTGCTCGACAAGCCGAGACTCAACGGGCTTCCTTCGAAGACCGCGCCATGTTCGCCGATCACCGTTCGGTGTGCCGCACGCGCATAGTCCAGGGCCGGCCGGCATGCCACCCGGAACGCGAGCGCCCCGCGCGCCACCTTCACGCGACGGACCAGTTGATCGTGCCAGGGCGACTCCGGCGGCAAGCCGACCGGCATGAAATCCTCGATCTCCCCGATGCCGTTCGGCGAGAGAAAGCGGGTCACCAAGACATTGGTTTCCGGCCAGTAGAACTGCTTGGTCCGCACGGCCGAATCGTTCGGAGTGATTTCGAACCGCCCGCCTTTTCCATCGTCCAAGATGGCGGCAAATACGCTCGGAGAATCGAACGACGGCATGCAGAGCCAATCGATGGAACCGTTCGTGCTGATGAGGGCCGCCGTGTGCATGTTGCCGATGATGCCGTAGTGTTCGATCGGTTGATAGGCCATGTGAGTGTTCAACTCCTTATGCGTTCGAACCGATTGGCTCGTTTCCGGGCCCATCCTGGACTGTCGGGGAACGCAATAGCAACCCCCGGTTTCGCGGAAGAGGCGACTCTGAACCGCCGGCGCCGGCATTCATTCTCTCTCCGACGATTCGGGGTATAGTGTGGCCATGTCCGCCAGACCAAACCGGCGCTCCGCCACGAAGGCTTACGGGCGAGGAAGCGGTCATCGAAGGAAGCTGGCATGGGTCCGCCGCTTCGTGCGAGCACGATGGGACGAATTCCAGTTGATGAGGGCGGCCCTGGCCGCCTCCCCGTTCCCGTTCCGCCTGATCGTGGGGGGAGTCCTGCTCCTCTTGATCTGGTCCACCGTAAACTGGACCTATCACGCCATCCACAAACCGACTGAACTGTTCTTTCCGCTGGACGACTCGCTGGACAAGAATCCCGCCGACACCTGGCGGCAATACCAGCCGCTCTTCGTGGAACATTCGACGGCCGTCATCAGCCCGGAATTTCTCGCGGCGCTGGCGCAGCTGGAAAGCGGAGGCAACCCCGTGGCCCGCACATACTGGCGATGGCGTCTGACTTGGAATCCATTCGGTGTGTATCGTCCGGCGTCGAGCGCCGTCGGCCTCTATCAGATCACCGATGGAACCTTCCAGGAGGCGAAACGCTATTGCATCCACGAGCATCACGTCGCCGAAGAAGGGCCTTGGCACGATCTCCGTTCGTGCTGGTTTAACGGTCTCTACATGCGCGTGTTGCCGAGTCACGCGATCGAGATGACCGCCGCGCTCCTGGACCGTCGCGTGGCCCAAAGCCTGGGACCCCGTCGCCTCGCCGCAGTATCGCTGCGAAAAAAACAGGAGCTCGCCGCCGTGATTCATCTCTGCGGAGCCGGCGCGGGTCGTGAATTCGTCACCCGTGGGTTCCGGTTGGCGTCCAGACAGCGGTGCGGCGACCATGAGGTCCGCCGTTACGTGGCACGCGTCACGATCTTGATGCGCGAATTCGCGAAGCTGGCGGCCGGCACGGCGGCGCGGAGCGCTCCGTCAGCTATGGCATCATCGGCATCGCGGAACCGAACGTCTCTCGTTCCGGAGCCGACCGCTTGACCTTCCAATCCTTGAAGCGCATGCTTTTCACATGCCTGTCGCCGGCTGGCCTCTCTTGGGGTTTCTCCTGTCGGCCGGACTTTCCGGATGGGAGCCGATTCAGTCCCCGCCCATTCAGCTTGTGTCCTCCGCCGGCCAGTTGACGGGGGACGAGCTGCTCCGAATTGGAGAAATCCACGACCACCAGCACCACTTCCGAGAAACGCTGACCTATTACCAGCTGGCCTTGACGCAATTCCGGAAGGCCAAGCAGCCGCGCGGCGTCGCAGCCGCTCTGGTCAAAATCGCCCTGGTCCATGAGCGGCAAGGCAAGATGCAGGAGGCCTATATCGAGCTTCAGGAAGCCGTCTCGATCTATGCGCGATCGGTCGATCGGCTTGCCCATGCGAGGGCCTTGTTGGCCATGGGGCGGATCGCCGCCGGTCTCGGACAGATCGACGTCGCGCGCGACTCGTTACGACAAGCGACCACGCTCTTCGACCGCGCGAAGGACCGTCGGGGCATACAGGAGGCGGGGATTCAACTGGGGCTGCTGGAGGTCGCCGACGGCTCGGCCGAACCGGGCATGACGCTGCTACAGCAAGCATTGGAAAATGCCCGTGCGAGCCAGGATCCGGCCCAGCAACTTGCGGCGACCGTGGCGCTGGGCGACGCCCAGTGGCTTCTCGATCGGGAATCGGAAGCCCGGGCTTATTACGAAACGAGCCTCCGGTTGGCCCAGGCGGAACGCAATATGGCGATCGAGGCCTCCCTTCGCCTGCGGCTTGCCTATTTGGATAGTGCCGGAGGCCGGGTGAAGGAGGCCCTTGAGTCGAGCAAGCAGGCGATCTTACTTTCCCAGACTCTCCGCGATCCGCTCACGGAGGCAAAAGCTCTGTCGCTCCTGGCCGATCTCTACCGCCAAACGGAGGAAGCGGCAGAAGCGGAGGCCGCCGAGCAGCGCGCCATCTCGATCTATCGCCATCGTCAGATCGTCGTACACGGCATGGCAAGCGCGACTCGCCGCACGGAAGGAGTCGGTCATGCCGACGCTCAGGCGTCCGGTGGCTCACCGGATGCTTCCCGCTGATTCGTCGCCGCCCAGGCAATCGTCATGGCAAGCAGCAGCAGGCATGAGGCAAGGAGGAACGGGGCTCCCGGAAGATGCCACTTCGCCGCCGGGCTGATGAAGTACGCGAACGTTTGCGTGAACAAGCCGGGTCCGACCAAACCGGCAATGCCGATCAAGCTCGCGATGGCCCCTTGCAACCGCCCCTGCTCCATGTGACCGACTCTCCTCGTCATCAAGGATTGGATAGCCGGGCCGGCCAACCCCCAGAAGGCCATGATCGGGATGCCGAGACAATACACCCAGCCGCGCGGCGCCAGGGCATAGATGGAAAATCCCAGCGCGCCGCAGACTAATCCGGCTCGTACGGCCCGCGGCTCCCCATATGCCCGGGTGACCGGGCCCACGAGAACGCCTTGGACGACCATGGCGGAGGCGCCCACAGCGGCGAGGGTGAGTCCGACCGCGGTGCTGTCCCATCCGAACTTGTACCCCAAGTACAATACCGTGACGCTCGGCAGGACCACATGTGCGAGATTCATGAGAAAATTCGCCAAGGCGAGTCCAAAGAGTTCCCGGTGGGATCGGAGCAACGCCAGGGCGCCGATCGGATTCGCCCGCTTCCATGCAAAGGCGCGGCGCTGCTCCGGGTGAAGCGATTCCGGCAGGACGAAATATCCGTAGCAGGCGTTGACCGCGCTGGTCCCCGCCGCTCCCCAGAACGGCACCCGCGGATCGACAGCGCCGAGCAGTCCGCCGACCGCGGGGCCCAGCACGAACCCCAGACCGAACGCCACTCCCATCTGACCGAAGGCGGCCGCCCGCTGCCCGACCGCCGTGACGTCTGCGATGTAGGCCCCCGCGGTGCTGAAGCTGGACGACGCCATGCCCGACAGTACCCGGCCGAGGAACAGCCAGGTGATATCGGGAGCAAGGGCCATGAGGATGTAGTCCATACCCAGTCCGACGTTCGACAGCAGCACCACTGGACGCCGCCCGAATCGGTCGGAGAGGGCTCCTTGAATCGGCGAGCAGACGAACTGCATGAGCGCCCAGGTCGTGCCCATCAAGCCATAGACTTCCGCCGCCCGAGCCGTGTCGCCGGATGTGAATCGCTCCACCAGCACGGGCAGGACGGGAATGACGATGCCGAATGAGAGGACGTCCAACAGGACGGTGACGAGGATGAAGACCACTGCGGCTGGTCTGGGTCCTATCGGCATGGATGAGGGCGTCATGAACGCGGTCCGGCATCGAGAGGAGCGGCCGTACCGGATCAGGTTGGGATATCTCGCGTGCCGTCGTACGACGCTCTGGATTGATAGGACAGTTTCACGACATCGCCGTCTCTAACCGCGCTTTCTTCCGTGCTCACCTTCTTGTTGACGGTGATCAACACCTCCCGGTTGGCCATGAACTGGGCCAGGGCGCCGAGCGTGCCCTGGTTGACCTCGACGAGTTTCCTCACCGTGGTGGGGCCTGGACATTCGACTTCGATTTCATGCTCGCCGACGGCATCACGCAGCGTCAGCCCGAATACCAATACTTTCACCATGTCGTTCGACCTCGTCTCGGCTCCATAGCCGCACTCTCGTTTCGCCTCGCGACCCGGCCATCAGGACCCGGCACTTCGCCCGCGGGGCCGCCGCATCAGGCTCCGCGCGCATGACAACGCAGGCAGTCCTGTCGCTTGGGATGGCGGGCCGGAACCGGCCTGGCGCCGTCTGCCCGGTGACACCCCACACAATTCTTCTCGACCGTGACGGCTTGGTGTTCGGTATTCTCGGGAATTCGAGGGTTGCGGTCCCTCGGCGCCGGCAGCAGCGACACACCGGCGACAACCGCCAGAGCCGCAGCCGCGAAGATCCAATCCACCTTGCGCAGCCTCATGCCCCGCTCTCCTGCGGCGAACGATCGGCGGCTTCATAGGCGTCCTGGAGCACCTGGGCCACGTGCTTGACCTCTGCCGCCCCGCGCAACCCGGTCCGCAGCTGAATCATGCAGGCTGGGCAGCTCGTCGCCACCAGCTCCACCCCGCTCTGCTCAACGGCGCGCTGCTTTCGCTCCACGATGCGCTGGGACGTTTCGAAGTCCTTCACCAGATACGTCCCGGCTCCGCCGGCGCACCGGTCGGCGTCGGGCATCTCGACGTAGTCGACGCCGGGCAGCGCCGCCAGCAGGGCACGAGGCTCTTTCGTCACGCCCGCCGCGCGCAAATGACAGGACGAGTGATACCCCACCCGTCGTCTGCCCGGGCTTGTCGGCGCAGCCTTCGGCTTGACCGGGGACTGTGCCACGAACTCCGAGATGTGCCGCACACGACGAGCCAAAGCCTCAGCCGCCGCTTGTTCCGCTTCGCCGGCGAACCATGTGGGGTAGTCCTTAAGCATCAACGTGCAGGACGCGCAGCCGGTCACGACCGTGTCGTACCCAGCCAAGGCACGCAGATTCACCCGCGCGCCTTCCTTGGCGAGATCGCGATGGCCGTAGGTCTCGATCGGGGTCCCCGAACAGCGCTGAGGCGGCAGGTCCGGGTTGACGCCGTGCCGCCGCAGCACGGCGATGACGGCATCCCCGACTCCATCATCGAAATAATTGGCGGCGCAGCCATGAAAGTAGGCAACGGTGGACCGGGTCCCCCCCGGCTTCGGAATAAGATCCGCATGGCGTTCGCGCAACTGCCGAGTGGCGAGCTTAGGCAGCGCCACGTCGGCCGAGAGTCTGGCCTTGTCGGCCAGCCGGCGCATGATCGGCCTGGTCGCGGCGTCCAGAATTCTCCGGACGATCGGCCGGTCCCACAGCGGCTGCAGCCTGGCCAGGATTCGCAGATACCGGGCAAACTTCTCCGGTCGGGCGTGCAACGCGAAGATGCGTCCAGCCGGCTTGTTCGGACGTTCGGCGCGCCGGTCGAGGATCAATTGCGAGACGTCCACCCCGGCCGGACAGGCGGTGCGGCAGGACTTGCAGTTGAGACAGGCCTCGACCACCCGCTTCGAGTCGTCGTAGGAATAATTTTTGTCCGTCAGGATCTCGAACCAGCCCCGCGAGCTCATGTCCTCGGAGCGGAACACATCGTACACCGGACAGACGGCGTTGCACTTGGCGCAGGTGGCGCAGGGCTTCGACAGTCTGGTGTAGTCGATGTGGTCGGTAAAGGGGCGATCGCTGATCTTGACGCCGGGATTGAGCGTTCCGGCCGGATCGAAGCTCCGTTTCACCCGCACGAAGAGATCGTAGAGTTCCGGCCCGAACATCGCGCGGACGAACTCGGCCCTCACCCGTCCGTCGCCATGCTCGCCGCAAATCGAGCCGTTGAACCGGTCGAGGACGGTCTGATGGATCTCATGATAGCCCCGCACCATCTTCTCGAAATCTCCCTCGTCGTTCACGTCCAGGAGGGGAACGATATGGGCGTTGCCGTTGCCGATGTGGCCGAAGATCGCCACCGGAACGCGCTGGCCGTGAAAGAACTCCTCAAGGTAGCGGATCAACTCGCTGATACGGTCCGCGCGCACCACGACATCGTCCACGAAATTGATCGGCTTCTTGTGCGGGTCAAACCGATAGAGCGTCGGATAGAGAGCCTTGCGCGCCTTCCACAGCTCGTCCCGGCGCTCTTGATCATAGGCGATGGCGATGGCGGAGGCCAGGGGATACCCGCGGCACACCGTCGCCATGCGCTCCGCGCCATCGCGCAGGTCGGCCGCACCATCCTGCGCATCGAATTCGGCCAACAACGTCGCAGCTGCATCGGCGGGAATGCCGTGTTTTGAGCGCCCGATCAAATCGAGTGTGTTGGCATCCATGACTTCCAACGCGCTGGGCGCGAGTTCAAGCAGCTTCGGCACCGCCTCCCCCACGTCCTCCAATCGTTTGAAATGGATCAGGGCCGTGAGGGTTGCGCGCGGCTTGTCGACCAGATCGATCGTGGCTTCGCTGAAGACGCCCAACGTCCCTTCGCTCCCGACGAAAAGCTTCGGCAGATCGCACCGCCCGCGGGCCAGCCCGTCGGCAACTCCGAAGAGGTTATAGCCGCAACTGTTCTTGCTGACGGCCGGACGCGCACGTACCAGCAGGTCGGCATGGCTCCGGATCAACGACCAGGTGTCGCCGACCGGGCGATGCGCGGCCAGCAGTCCGGACAGGGTCGGATCGTCGATCGCATAGTCGCGCGCATCGAGCCAGTCTCCGGATTGGAGACAGACGCGCAGCGCCCGTACATTGTCCTTGACCGACCCGTACCGGAGAGTATGAGGACCGGCCGAATTATTCGCGAGCATCCCGCCGAGCTTGCACATGTCTCCGCTCGATGGATCGGGGCCGAAGAGCAGTCCCTGACGGGCGAGTTGCTTGTTGAGTTCCGCCAGGACAATTCCCGGCTGCACCCTGGCCCAGCGCTCCTCGCGATTGATCTCGAGAATGCGGTGCATGCGCGAGACGTCGAGAATGATCCCCGACCCGATGGCGGAACCGGTGAGATTGGTCCCGGCCGCCCTCGCGGTCACCGGAATGCCCCGCGGTACGGCATAGCGAATGACGGACTGGATATGGGATTCGGTTTCCACCAGCGCAACGGCCTGTGGTATCATCCGGTACATGCTGGCATCCACGGCGTACGCCGTCTTGGTGGCTGCGTCGTCTTTGACGGCGGACGATCCCAAAAGACGACGCAGATCATCGGCGACGGCTCGGGATTTTTCGGGCAGGATCAACGGCATGACCGCGCATTGTAACAGGATGTCGAAAATGACCGCCAGCAATTCAAGAAGGTTCAGGTTGAGGTTGAGGTTCAGGCGCACATTCGGAGTGAGTTCATAACAATGACGGTGCGCCGGACTGTGATCGGAGTCTATATGATGGTGGCGGCCTTCCTGGTCGCTCACACCGTCAATGCGGTGGTAGCCGAGGCGCTGCTTGTGCCGGCCGGTGTGGCGATCCCTCGAACCGCCGACGCCGTCGACCCATCGACGAATCAGTCGGGCGCGTCCCTGGCGAACCACGTACGAACCAGCGGGCTGTTCCCGTTGCCGCCGGACCCGGTCAGCACTGCACCGGATGGGACGCCGGGCGGCGGCGCAAGGGTGGTCCAGCAGCCGCTCAACTTGGCGTCGAAGATGAAGCTGCTGGGCGTCGTGATCGGTGATCAGGGCGGCATTTCGGCCATTGTCGAGATGATCGCCAGCAGGCAACAACTGTTTTTCCGTTTGCATGATCAGGTACCGAATATCGGGGAAGTAGCGGAAATTCGTCGCGACGGGATGTTGATCCGTGAAGGCGAGCAGCAGGAATTCCTTGGGCTCAGCATCGGCGAGGACCAGCCGCCGATGATGCCCAAGCCGCAGGCGGCATCGACACCGGCAGTCCCGGGCGCCCCCATTAAGCAGACACTCGACCGGCGAGAGGTCGACCAGGCGATCGGCGATCTACCGAAATTGCTGTCGCAGGCCCGGGCGGTCCCCGTGATGGCCAACGGCGCCATGAGCGGATTCCGCATGGACTATATTGCACCGTCGAGCTTTTATGAGAAAATCGGCCTGCGCCACGGGGACGTGCTGAAGCAGGTCAACGGGGTGGAGATTCGAGATCCCTCCACCATGCTCACGCTCTTTCAGCAGCTGCGCAACGAGCGCACGGTCAAGCTGGACGTCCTGCGTAACAATCAGCGCGCGACGTTGCTGTACGACATCCGCTGACAGGACGGCGGTGACCCGCCCGTCCGACCTACCCGGCGCGCTGGGATGCCCCCTTGCATCGGCTCAGAAGTGTGTTCGATGGGCTTCGTTACTCGTGTTCACTGCTCATGTGCCCATGCGTCGATCTGTCGATCCAGCGCACAGTGTTGAGGAATTGTGACCTCTTCTGAATCAAACGGCCCTCCGCTGTTGGGGAGCATCCTGGAAGGCAAGTTCGGCGTCCCGGAGGCGAAGCTTCTGGAGGCGCTGAACCTGCAGCAAACCAAGGGCGGCCGGCTCGGGGAACTGCTGATCCGCCTCCGCGCCATCGAGGAGGACCAGCTGCTCCAGGCGCTTGCGCTGCAATTCGGGCTGCCGTGGCTGCCCCATCTCGACACCGCTCAGATCGAGCACGACTGGATCAAGAAAGTCCCGATCCACTTTGCGCGGCGATACCGCGTGCTTCCGATCAAGGCCGAAGAGGGAGCCATTCTGGTCGCGACCATAGACCCGCTGGAAACCGCCGCCCTCGACGATCTGCGTCTCCTGCTGGGTCGGCCGGTCAAGCCGGTGCTGACGACCGCCATCGCCCTCATGGGATGTCTCAACCGAGTCTATGACGAAATCGCCAGTCCGACCGGCGCCGAGCAGGTCATGGAAGACATCGCAGCCAGCGAGAATCTGGATCAGCTGGCCCATGCAATCGACGAGCCGAAGGACCTCCTGGACGCCACCGACGAGGCACCGATCATTCGCCTCGTCAATTCCGTGTTGTTTCAGGCGGCGAGGCAGAGAGCCAGCGACATCCACTTCGAATCCTTCGAGCGCGGCCTGGTCGTCCGCTACCGGATCGACGGCGTGCTGTATCCCGTTCTGACGCCTCCGAAACATCTGCAGTCGAGCATCATCGCGCGGCTGAAGATCATGGCCGGACTGAACATCGCTGAAAAGCGCCTGCCGCAGGACGGACGCTTCGCCATCCGCACGGCCGGCAAAGATATCGATCTGCGCGTGTCGGTGCTCCCGACCTCGCACGGCGAGCGGGTCGTGCTGCGGTTGCTGGAAAAGGAGAATCGCCTTCTGAATCTCTCCGAAATGGGGTTCGCCCAGGATCGGCTCCGCACCATTCAACAACTCATTCAACTGACGCACGGCATCATCCTCGTCACGGGACCGACCGGCAGCGGCAAGACGACCACCCTGTATGCCGCCTTGAGCGAAATCAACGCGCCTGACAAGAACATCATCACGGTCGAAGATCCGGTGGAGTATCAGTTGGTCGGCATCGGACAGATGCAGGTCAATCCCAAGATCAATCTGACGTTCGCCGCCGGACTCCGGTCCATTTTGCGTCAGGATCCCGACGTCATCATGATCGGAGAAATCCGGGATCGTGAGACGGCCGAGATTGCGATCCATGCGTCGTTGACGGGCCATCTCGTGTTCTCCACGCTGCATACCAACGACGCGGCCAGCGCCGCGACGCGTCTGATCGACATGGGGATCGAGCCGTTTCTGGTCGCCTCATCGGTGGTGGCCGTGCTCGCCCAGCGGCTGATCCGCAAGATCTGCCCGGACTGCAAGAAGTCGTATGAACCCGACGACGAGGAGTTGATCCGCCTCGGCGTGGTCCCGGGCAAGAAGCGACCGACGTTCTTCCGAGGCGCCGGGTGTCCCGCCTGCTCCCAGACCGGCTACCGCGGACGAACCGGCATCCATGAACTGCTCGTGATGGACGACGACGTGCGACGCCTCATCGGCAGCAAGGCGGACGCAGCGGCGATCCGACAAGCCGCTCTCGCCAAAGGCATGATCCTGCTCAAGGACGAAGCCGGGGACCGGATCTTTCAAGGCATTACGACCACCGAAGAAGTGTTGCGCATGACCCAGCAGGAAGTGGAAGTGTAATGCCCGTCTATCAATACCGGGGCTACAAGCAAGACGGGGGATCGGCCACCGGGATCATCGACGCCGAAAGCCCCAAGGTCGCCCGGCTCAAGCTGAGGAAGGACGGAGTTTTTCCCACGGAGATGTCGGAGCAGGGCGGCGTCGGCCAAACCCCGTCCGCCTCTCACGCATCGACGAGGCCGTCGTCAGCAGGCGGCCGATCCGCGCTGGGTCCCGGCGACATCGCCATGATGACTCGGCAACTGGCCACGCTGCTCGTTGCGGGCCTGCCCCTCGTCGACGCCCTCGGCGTCCTCCTTGAGCAAACCGACAAGAAGTCCGTCAAGTCGATCCTGGCCGACATTCGCGAGGAAATTCGCGGCGGCAAATCCTACAGCGTCGCCCTCGAACGCTATCCGCGGGAGTTCTCCCAGATCTACGTCCACATGGTCCGAGCCGGCGAAGCCAGCGGCGCGCTGGATCAGATCCTGTTCCGGCTCGCGGAGTTTCTGGAGAAACAGCTCGCACTCAAACACAAGGTGACGAATGCCATCCTCTACCCCGCCCTGATGCTGTTGGTCGGCGTGGCCGTCCTGTTTTTCCTTATGACGTTCGTCGTGCCGAAAATCACGGCCGTCTTCGCAAACCTGAAACAGACGCTCCCCTGGCCGACGGTGGTCCTGATGACGCTCAGCCGCTGGTGCGCGGATTACTGGCCCGTTCTGGTCGGGAGCGCGGTCGTCCTGATGTGGACCGTGCGTCGTACCGTGAGGACGGAGACCGGCCGTATTCTGGCGGACCGCCTCATCCTCAAGCTGCCGCTGATCGGCGACGTGGCGCGGATGGTGTCGATTTCCCGATTGTCCAGCACGCTCGCCACGATGCTTGCAAGCGGCGTCCAGCTGCTGGAAGCCATGGATGTCTCCAGGAGGGTCATGAACAACCGCGTGCTCGAGCACGCGGTCGAAGAGGCGCGCCAGAACATCCGAGAGGGGGAGAGCATCGCCGAGCCGCTGAAGCGAAGCGGCGAATTTCCGTCGCTCGTCACCCACATGATCGCCGTCGGCGAACGGAGCGGCGAGATGGAGGAGATGCTGCGACGAATCGGACAGATCTACGACGGCGAGGTCGACCGGGTGATCACGCGCTTTACCTCGCTGCTTGAACCGGTCATGATCCTCATCATGGGCGTTCTCGTGTTTTTCATCGTCGTCGCCATCTTGCTTCCGATCTTCGAGATGGGCCAAATGGTACGGTGAGCCGGACGAGAGCCGACAACAACGATCACGTCAACGGAGGTGTGCGGTGAGCGACAGGATGGAAGCGAACGACGGACAGACAACAGGGCGGACCGCCCGCGGCTTTCGACCTATGGAGAGGCGGCCGCTTCCCCACCGCGTGCTGCTGGGACAGAGCGGGTTCACGTTCATCGAGATCATGGTCGTGGTGGCGATCCTGGCCATTCTCGCCGCCTTGGTCGTCCCCCGCATCATGGGGAGGACGGACGATGCGAAACGCACTGCCGCCAAGGTGCAGATCCGCAATCTCGAGGGGGCACTGCAACTGTACAAGCTGGACAACGGCGTCTACCCGACGACGGAGCAGGGCCTGAAGGCCTTGGTCGAGAAACCCTCGGTCGGGGTCATTCCCAAGAAATGGAAGCTGGGCGGGTACATTCCGAACGTCCCTGAAGATCCGTGGGGCAATCCATATAAGTATATGAGCCCGGCCCCGGTTCAACAGGGTCAATACGGCCAGATCAAGGGCGACTACCAAATTACGTCGTTCGGCACCGACGGGGAAACCGGCGGAGAAGGCGTGAACGCCGACATCACCAACTGGAACCTCGACAAGGACTGAGCGCCCGGCCGGGAATCCGGATCATCACGGAGGCCACCCCGTAGACTGCGGTGATCAGCTCGGAGCATTTCCATGACAGATCGCCTTTCTCGCGCCGCCAAGCCGGGCCTGCAGGACCGTCCCCCGGAGCGGCTCCGGAGGACGGGCGGCTTCACGATCCTCGAAATCATCATCGTGCTCTTCCTGTTGACCGGATTGCTGACCATCATCATCCCACGCATCGGGATCGGCGAAACCCTTGCATCCAACGGACGCAAGTGGGTCAGCGCCCTTCGAACATTCCAAGAGATGGCCGTCGCCGCACAGAAGCCCGTGCGATTGCACATCGATCTCGAACGAGGACAGTACTGGCCGATGATCCTCCAGGACGGTGAGGAGAGAGTGCCCCTCAATGAAGTCTGGCAGACGCCGGTCAACTTACCCGAATCGATTCACATTACGGACGTCCAGGTCGGACAGAAGAAGAGCAGCGCCGGCCGGGCTGCGCTGCTGTTTTATCCCAACGGTAAAATCGACCCCGTCGTGATGCACCTCACCGACGACAGCAACAATCTGCTCGGGATCCAAGTGGAGCCGGTGACGGCCACCATCCGCGTCAGCGATCAACGAATTGAGCCTCCCCGACCCTGGACGCTGCCGGAACGCATTCGACAGCTGCTGCAGATTCAACAGACCCCTCCTGGGGTCAAGCCCGCCGCGCCCGTGGCGCCGGGTGGGCAGTCATAAGATGCACGACGCTCGAGGTTTCACCCTGCTGGAGGTGCTGATCGCCCTGGCCATCCTGGCGATGGCCCTGCCGATTCTCCTCGGCTTGCGCAACTTCGATTTGGGGCTGTACTCGCGGGCCGACGACATTGTGGCTGCCACCATGCTCGCGCAGGAGAAGCTGATGGAAACGGAGGCGGCCACCGCCTTTCCGCTGGGCGAAACCGGCGGCGATTTTCAGAACCCTCCTCCCGGAGCTCAATCGCCGGCCGGATTCCAGAATCGGGCGGAGAAATACCGCTGGAAACGCTTGGTCACGACCACCATGCTGCCGAACGTTCGCGAAGTGAAGATCCAAATCATCTGGCCGCAGGGGGCTGCGGATGAAATGGTCGAGGTCAGCACCTATGTCTTTTCGTCCGCCTCGCTCTGAGCAGGGATTTACGTTGGTCGAGGTGCTGCTGGCGGTCGCCCTGGTGGCCGTGATCGCCACGATGGTCTTCAGCGCGCTCTATCTGACCGCCAGCGCGATCGACCGGACCCGGGCCGCGGCGACGGAGGAGCAATTGCTGCGGAGCACGCTGCGCGTCATGGCCGACGAACTGGCCATGAGCCTCCAACACCCCGCAAGTCCCTGGATCGGCATCAATGGGCAACAGGGAGGGGAACCGGCCGATACGATCGCGTTCATGACGGTCGGACCGTTTCGCGCGATGAACGCCGCAACCGATACGGAAATGGTCCGCATCGTCTATACCAGGAACGAAACCGCCCTGATGCGGATCGTCCGGCGCAATATCTTCGGCATCAACGACGAATCGCTGGAGCAAATGGAACTGGCGAAGAAGGTGCGGGGGTTCAATGTCCGTTACTACAACCGGACCGGCAATATCTGGTCAGATGAGTGGGACGGGCGGGCCAGGTCCGGGGTCCCGACGGCGATCTTGATCGAGTTGAGCCTCGAGCAGGACGCGCCGGAGCCGCGGATCATCCGCCAGTGGGTGTCCGTCGGAGCCCCGTCATGACCCTGCGCTTGCCCTGGTCCGGCATGGCAACCTCCATGAAGGAGCCGCTCCTCTGGACCGCAGCGGGAGCGCTCAGCTTCGTCGGCTTCCTGTTTCTGACCTTTCCGTTCCAGGCGCTGCAGGCCCGTATCCTGTCCGAAATTACGCGGGCTACCGGATGGGATGTACGGGCGGCAGGGTGGTCCGTCGAATTGCCGCTCGGCGTGGCCTGGCATGACGTGATGGTCTCAAGACCCAACGCCGCTCCGTTTCCGATCGAATCGATGACCATGAAGGTCGGGCTGTGGGCCCAACTCACGGGACGCCACGCGCTGGACGCTTTGGTGCATTTCCCCGGTTCGGGGCAGCCAGGCGCGGCCAGGGCCACGGGAACCATCACGGCCTCGTCCTGGTCCTTTCAAGGACCGACGGCCGTGAAAGTCCACCTCCAGCAGATCGATCTCTCGTTGTTCCTTAAGCCGCTCGTCACAAAAGGTCTCTTCCGAGCCGATGTGGACCAGGCCTGGATCGGCAACGCGGACGGAACCGTCGCATTCAAAGGCAACGGCACCTGGAAGGCAGAAGCAGCGGACCTGACCCTGGAGCAGATCCCGGCGGGGTCCAGCCGGCTTCCCTCGCTGACATTCAACCGTGTCATGCTCACGCTCATGTGCCGCAACGACCAATGCGACGTGAAGGAATTCAACGGAGAGGGTCCTGACGGGACAATTTCCGGACAGGGCCGATTCCGCCTGATGCAACCGATCCAACAAACCGAGCTGGAGTTGAGCGTCACCGTCCAAGCCGGAGCCGGTTGGGCTCAAAAATCCGCCGGACTGGCGCTCCCCCCGTTCCCGCCCGGCACCTCCCTCACGTTTAAAGTGCTCGGGACTATCGCAAATCCCAGGGTGTCGGTGTAGTATCAAAGGTTCTGGTGCCAGGAATCAGCCTGGTCCCCTTGGAACAGTGAAGTTCAGATGGTCGCCGAATGTGTGGGCCTCGATATCGGGCTGACGGCATTTAAGGCTGTGCGATTTCGCCGCCGCCTGACCGGCCGGGAGTCCGTCGAGTACTTTCATCTTCCACTCCCTTTCGGTCGTCCGGAAACCGCCGAACCGGCCAAGCGCGCCGGTCAATTACGAAGCTTCCTCTGGCAGCACGGTCTCTACGGCGGCGGCGACATTGTCACCGCTCTGCCCTGTCAGGACCTGTTCATCCGCACCCTGTCCTTTCCGTTCCGCGACGCCGCAAAACTGGCGCAGGTCGTACCGTTCGAGGTGGAAAATCTCATCCCCATGTCCCTGGAGGACGTGGCCATGGGGAGCATGGTCCTGCCTGCGAGAGAATCGCCGGACGCCCCGCAGAAACCCAAGACCGCCGAAGTCCTCGTGACGGCCGCACCCAAGGAGAAAGTCGCCGAGCATCTTCAATTCCTAGCTGCGGCGGATTTGAAGCCCTCCGCGATCGGCGTGGACGGCATGGCGCTCTATTCGGTCACTCAGTTCCTGCAAGAGGAAGGGGCCCGCGTGCCCGGCGAACTGGCGATCATTGATGTCGGAGCGACAAAGACCACGCTCTGCCTCATTCGAGAAGGGCGCCCGACCCTGCTCCGTACCCTCCTGTGGGGCGGCAATCACCTTACCCATGCCCTGGCCGTCCGTTACGCCTGCAGTTTTGCGGAGGCCGAGCGACGCAAGCGAACCATGGCCGCTCAGGACGTCAATGCCTGGTTGGAGCCTCTGTTGAAGGAACTGCGCGTAACGTTGCACGCCTATGAGGGAAACGGACGCCAGCGTCTCTCCCATTGCTGGGTCTCAGGCGGAGGGTCGAAACTGCGGGAGCTGGGCGGACACGTCGCCCAGGAGCTCGGGCTGATTCCCGTCGGACCGCGGCAGGGATTCGGTGCGTCGTGCCCCAGAGCCTTTTCGATCGCCTTCGGCCTGGCCATCCATCCCAAGATCGTCCGCCCACGCTGGAAAACCAAAGCCATCGGCTCCGACCTTGCCGTCGATCTCAACGCCGGGACTGCCGCCGCCGCCGCACAGGTGGCGGCGTTGCGTCAGGACCGCCGGCTGGCCCTGTGGGGCGCCGTGGTGCTCGGCATTCTGGCGTTGATCGACCTTTCCGTGCGGGTCTACGTCAAGGACCGGGCCTTTACCGACGTCAAGCAAGCGCTTCACGCCGACTTCGTCCGCAGCTTCGGCGAAGGAGCCGGGTCGGGCGAGGAGATCGACGTGGCACGATATCGCGTCGGACAGCTCGAGAAGGGTCTTGCCGTCATCGACGGCAGCCGTTCGAACATGCTGGCCCACCTGTCGAGCCTGGCGAAGCAACTGCCGTCCGGCGTTCCCTTGACCATCCGGGATCTGACGATCGACGGTTCGACCGTCCATCTCGAAGGCGAAACCGCGTCGTTCGACGCGGTGGAAAAAATCAAGCAAGCGTTCTCCGGGAGCGGCAAGTTCCAAGACGTCTCGGTATCGGACACCCGAGTCGGGTCGACCGCCAGCCAAGTCGTCTTTCGCCTGGCCTATGTGGTGCCGCAGCCATGATGATGCAGACCCTCAAAGAGCGATGGCGCCATCTCGCTCCTCGCGAACGGATGATCGTGAGCATCGGGGGAGCGGTGCTCCTGGCGTGCCTTCTGTTACTGGTGCTGATCGATCCGCTGCTCACCACGATGGACCAGCTGGAGAGGAAAACCGTCCGCAAGCAGAAAGAACGATCGGAGCTGACTCTGTTGGCCGCGGAATACGCCGCGAAGCAGGCCAGACTGGCTCAGCGCGAGCAACGGCTCCCACCGACCGAGAGCAATTTCTCCCTGTTGGCCTTCATGGAAGAGGCGGCCACGTCGGCTCAGCTCAGGGACCGTATCGTCGGCATGCAACCCCAGCAGCCGACCACGGTACAAGGCTATCAGGAAACCGCCGTCGATCTCCGCCTTGACGGCGTGGAACTCCCGCAGCTCCTGGCACTCCTGGTCGTGCTGGAGCAGGCACCCTACGATGTTCAAGTGCGACACATCCAGATCAAGCCGAAGTACGACAATCCGGTCAGTTTGGATGCCTCGCTGAGAATCGTCACCTATGTCAAGGTCTGACGAGCGCGGCGTCGCCCTCCTTCTCGCGCTGTTGATCCTCACCCTCCTCGTCGCCTTGATCTTGGAGTTTGACTCCGAGGCGCGGCGTGAATACCGGGACGCGGCAGCCTTCCGAGACAGCTTCAAGGCCACGGTGTTGACGCGCGCTGCGGTACAGGCGGCCAGGGCCGTCCTCCAACAGGATTTCCTCAAGGACCGGCAAGCCGGAAAATTCTACGACGCGCCGACGGACCTCTGGGCCTTTCCGATTCAGCAATACCCCATTGGAGACGGTATGTTGAGCGCACAAATTGAGGACGAGCGCGGCAAGCTGAATCTCAACGACTTGGCGGCGGGAGGGGACCCCAACGCCAGAAAAAACAAGGTGCTCCGGGTGAAGCGCCTGTTCGAACTGATGCAGATCAGCCCCGAAATCGTCGATGCGATCGTCGACTGGATCGACCCCGACGATACCCCTGAGCCGGCCGGCGCCGAAACCCTCTACTACCAATCGCTGCATCCGCCGTATCGGGCCGCGAACGCCCCGCTGCAGACTGTGGAGGAACTCCGGCTCGTCAAGGGGATGACAGCGGACAGCTTCGACAAGATCTCCCGCTATATCACGGTGTATCCTCAGGAGGGCGAGGGCCGCATGAATCTCAATACCGCCGAGTTGATCGTACTGCAGACGTTGGATGCGCGCGTCAGCCAGGCCGTCGCAGGCGAGATCATTCAAGGCCGGCCCTACAAGACCATTCAAGAACTGGATCGCGTCGGAAGCTTCGAGGCGGTGGGAAAGGAACTGCGCCTTCAGAATGCGTACGACATCAAGAGCGACGTGTTTTCCGCCCGCATGACGCTGACCGTCAACGACGTCGTCAGGCACGCCATCGTGACCCTCCGCCGGGACGCCAATACCGGCACCAGCACCGTCCTGTATTACCGCGTCCTCTAGCCTCCGCTCTGCCTTCCCAAGCCGCAGACGCCGGCTCCCCGGTCGATCGCGGCGAGAGTTAACAATCTTGTAACATTCAGGTTACCGGCCGGAAACCCCTGCCCGGTTAAGATGTGACGACGGAACTCGGTTTGATTCGGGCGACTTTACGGAGAAAGGAACCAGGAATGTTGCACACAATGCTCAAACGAGGTGTATGGCTCATCGGTGCCTGTGCGCTCGCCGCAACGGTCGATCCCGCCGCCGCCGAACAGGGAGGGCCATTCGCATCGCTGAGCCCGGACAACGAACTTGCGCGTTACACCCCTCAGAGCCAGGTGAAGGGCAGCCTCAAGATCCAGGGATCGGAAACCATGTACCCGCTGCTCTCCCGCTTGAGTCTCGAATTTCAGCGCCGCCAACCAAACGTCCGCATCGAAGTGCGCGGCGGGGGATCGTCCAAAGCGATCGAGGAATTTCTCCAACCCCCCTTAAGCAAGACCGGCAAAGTGATGCTCAAGGAGGAGCGCTCGCAATATTTCTCCCTGGTCGCGACCTCACGCGAGCTGTTCGATTCGGAACTCAAGGAATTCGTCGCGCAGCATAATTACGAACCGATGGCCGTACCGGTCGCGGTCGACGCCGTGGCCATCTACGTCCACAAGGAGAATCCCTTGACCGCGCTGACGCTCGAGCAGGTGGACGCGATGTTCTCCAGTACCCGCCTGCGCGGGCACAAAACTCCGATCACACAGTGGGGTCAACTCGGGCTTTCCGACGGCTGGACCGATGCCTCGATCCAGCTCTACGGCCGGGACAGGAAGTCCGGCACGCGGGCCTTTTTCCAGGAGCACTGTCTGGGAGGCGGTGAATTCATCCCGGCGGTGCATGAGAATCCGGGAGCGGCCTCGGTGATTCTGAGTCTCAGCCGAGATCAGCTTGGCATCGGATACAGCGGCCTCGGTCTGGAATCCTCGATCGTACGCGCCGTTCCTCTGGCCGAAGCCGCCGGCATGCCCTTCGTCAGTCCCTCGCCCGCCGCCGTCGCCGACCAGTCCTATCCGTTGCGACGCATCCTCTATCTCTACCTGGACAAGTCTCCCAAAACATCCCTCCCGCCTGCCGCCCAGGAGTTCCTGGTCTTCCTGATGAGCCAGGATGGTCAGCAGGCGGTGGTCAAGGCCGGCTTCTTCCCGTTGCCTGCGCAGCAGATCAACAAGAGCGCTGTCGCGTTGGATAGTGCGGCGGGATCGGCTCCGGTTCGGCGTTAGCGCGACAACCCTCACGGGGTGGAGCTCTTGCGGGGAGGCGCCTTGGACGGTTTGGCCTGGTCCATCTCAAGTCGAAGACGATTCATCTCCTCGGTCAACGCCTTCATTTGGTTGGCCTGATCGTCCAGCCGGCCGCGTAGTTCGAGGTTGGAGTTCGTGAGCTCGCGGACTTGGTTCTGCAGATCCTGCCTCGACGGCCCGCCGTCCCCACCGGCCGGAGTCGGCATGGCGGACTCCCGGCCGATCTGGACCGGGGGTTTCGCCGAGCGAAGCGCGATGGCTTCCTTCATATCCAGCGAGACGTGAACCGTCTCGAACGGCGCCCACTTGGGCTCTTCGGCATCGGGAACGACGGCTGCGCGGGCCGGGCTTGCCACCCACAGCTTCATACCTTTGGTATCCCGCGGATCCTTCAGGTCATCGCCGCCGGTGTCGGCACGGGTCAACGACGCATGATCGGTGAGCACGACGTGCAGATACTTGTCCCGGACGAACAGAGAGCCGATCGTTCTGTTGTCGCTGTACTTCACGCCGGGCTTGGGGAACGAAAACGTCACGCGCTCCGCCGCCCCGGCCTGCCGAAGGGCGTCTGACAGGGGACCCGAGTATGCATCAAGCTGTTCATCGGGCAACAACGGCACAGGTCTGGGATTCTCGAAGATTCCGACGATCGTCCCCGTCCAGCCGCTCACTTCGACCGCGCCCAGCAGCGTTCGCACTTCGGCCGCGGCCAAGTTGGCGGGATGAGCATTGTGAACCTCGGTCTTCGCGCGCGCGATCGACGGATCACGCTCAAGACCGACCTTCGCGCCCCCCTGATTGTAGGTCGTCCGCTCACCGGTCAATGCCGCGCAGGCGGACATTCCCGCGACCGTGACGACAAGGCATGCCACGATGACCCATCGCGTGCTCACAAACGGCGCCGTGATTACTGTCCACATGTGAATTGAATCCCCCAGATCCGTTCGGTCCCCATTTGCCCGCGCCAGTTGCGATCGGCGGTCTTGCTGATCTTGGGAATTTCCCCTTCCTTGACGATGCGCGAGCCGTTCGGACACTTGCCGGCGATCACACGAAGCGCATCCCGTCGGCCCGCGGATGACAACACATCTCCCTCGTTCTGGATCGGAAACGTGACGACTCCGCCCGTCTCGGTCTCACGGATGAGAGAGGCCCCATGACCGCAACCGGCCGCTGCAGCGCCGGCCATCAACAACAGGAGAAGCGGACAGCCTCTGTGATACCATGGCCGCATCTGCCACATCCTGGCCCGACGATCTCTATTCAATCAATTCCCACCCTCTCCCACCCTCGCCGCGGTCTCTGCGACGTTTCTATCGGGAGACGCACCACGTCTGGTTTTCGAGCGTTTCGTATCCTGCTCCGAACGAGGGGAAATCGGCAATTTCACGCCCCCCTGTATTCCAAATGTGAAGGCATTTGACCTCCAGGTTCGGAAGGCTGCGCGGAATGTCGTCCACGACGACGACCTTTGCCAATCTGGTTGTTCCAACCACGATCACTCTGTTTCCTCGTTGGAGAAACTTCGGTTCGAGGGTTCCTGAAAAGGTGGCAGCGAACTCGCCGCTCCGTTTTCCGGTATCTTTCGGCCCGTAGGCGGGATGCCTGACGATCGGAAGTTGCCTCAGCACCAGCGTGATCGCGTCGCCTTTCACGTCAGATTGCAGGATGGCGCCGCCAAGTTCCGCTTTCTTGCCCTCATCCTGGTTCGGCAGCGCCCGCCATCGAGAAAAGTCGAACTCCTGATCCACCCCCTCCATGACCTCCGGAGCGAACACTTGAGAGGGCGAGCAGGCACCCCATATCAGAGAGGCCAACAACATCGCAGTCGCTGAGACACGTTTCATATCATTCCTCCTTACTCCCTAGCCGCTTTCCGATGCAATGAGAAACTTTTCACGGACGGCTTCGGCTTCCAGGGTTACATGAACCGGACTTGAAACTGCACGAAGAACGCATTGTTGGCGAAAGGATCCGTGGCCGAATTATAGGGCGGTGTGTCGGGCCCGGTGCCCAGACCTTGGTGATGCCGGAATTCGTAATTGAGCTGGATTTTCGATTGAACCTTGGGTGGAAAATTTTCGAAATAGTAGGTGAGTCCGACGATGGTTCGTTCATACAAATCATTCCCCATGTTGGTATTGGGATCGAACTGCTCCCACATGACGGTCGGCTCGAAATTCTCCAATGGTCCCTCAGTGAAGAGATACTTGCCCAGCACATAATAGGTTCTTCTCATCATGCCGGGCGCTCCCGAACCTCCGCAAACCGCCGTGACTTGACAGTTCCCGTTCGCGCCGATTCCCACCGTGGTGGCGTTGGCGCCGTCGTGCCCTTGCCAGTACTCGCCTTGCACCATGAAGCCCGGCAGGATCTTCGAGGTATAACGGAAATCGACCGCGTAACGATCGAATATCCCCTTTCCTCGTCCGTTGATCAACGTCCCCGCGTTGTTGGATTCGCCTTGGATGGTGGTGAAGCTGACGAAGGACACGTCGTTTCCGAACAGCCGCACACGAGCGTACCAGGCCTTCGGCGAGTTAGCTCCCCCGAGTCCGGAGGTCGTATTCACCAAGGCATTGGCCTGGAAGTTATTGTTGTTCATGACACCGGTCACATACTCGATCCGGTTGGCGATTTTGCCCCGCACGTCGATGAAATAGTCGCGCTCCTGCACGAACTCGATCGATCCGCCTGTTCCATTCTGGTTCTGCGGCGGCCCGCCGCCGCCGCCGACTTGCGTCAAATACGGCGAGCTGATCACGTCCCGCAACCCACCCGACTGTTCGGTGAAGATACCGAACGGCATCCGGAAGATACCGAGCCGGATGAGGTTCAAATTTGGAGCCCAGGCCTGAATCGGCCTCACGTCGATGTAGCTTTCGCGGAAGAACGTCGAAGCCGTCGGGGTCCCGAGCTGGTTGGCTGCGGCCGGCGTATTACTCGTCAGGTTGATGCTCTGGAACTCCATGAGAATGTGCCAGCGTGGGATCGTTTCGCTGATCTTGCCCCAAAACAGCACTTCCGATCGCCGAATGGAAAAGCTGTCCTGGCTGCGTCCTTCCGGAACCTGCGTGTCCAGATGACCGTAGAGAAACTGCAACGCGTTGAGTCCGAAATTGATCTTGTCTCTGAGGATCGGCAGCAGTTCCGTCTTGTTCTTCCACTCTTCCAGTGAATCGATGCGCCGCGATTGATCCGCCACGCGATACTCCTGTTCCGCGCGGATCTGAATCCATTCGTCCATCGTAATCGCGCCCTTTTGCAGCAGCAGATCTTCAATCGCCGTACCGCCCGGCGGCAGGTCTTTCGCCGGAGCCGGCCCCTGAGTCGGCGTCGGCTCGTCGGCCTTCTGCGCCACGATCACCGGCGGCGTGGCGGACGGCGCGCTCTTCGCCGTGCCCGCCAGTGACGGCGGCGCCTGCAGGCCCAGCATCAGCGCCAGCACTCCCAACGTTGAGCTTACCTGTAATCGAACCCTCGTCATGTCGATTCCCCCCTGGTTGGTATGGGACTGGATCTCGGTCACAGTACGGGTGTAGCCGAGATGGATCACGGCGCAATTGCCGCGCGGTTACAGGATTGTTAACAAATGCTTGTCACGAGGATTCGGAATCGCGGCGGTTCTGCCGACTCAGGGCGAAGAAATTAACGCGGTGTTAACAGAGACGTCATCGAGCCGAAAGATTCCTCGCACATGCTGAGCGTTGCAGGAGGCGAACGTGCCGTCTCGAAGGAGTCATAGGAAAGGAGCCCGTCCATGAAGAGGATGCAGCAAGCCGGAAGCGCCCTCACAGGCCTTGGCCTGATCGGAATGCTCCTGTGGTTCAGCAGCCCGACCTTGTCCCAGCCCACGGCGCTGGTCAAGGTGGACGGATCGAGCACCGTCTTTCCGATCACCGAAGCCGTAGCGGAGGAATTTCAGAAAAGCGCGCGCGGATCGGTTCGCGTCACGGTGGGCATTTCCGGCACAGGCGGGGGCTTCAAGAAATTCTGCCGAGGCGAAACGGATCTGCAGGACGCCTCCAGGCCCATCCAGTCCGGTGAAATGGAGGCCTGTCGAGCCAACGGGGTGTCATACATCGAACTGCCTGTCGCCTTCGACGCGCTGACGATTGCCGTGAGTCCGCAGGCGACGTGGGTCGACCACCTCACTCTGGATGAACTCAAGCGGATCTGGGAACCCTCCGCGCAAGGCCGCATCATGAAATGGAGCCAGATTCGTCCCACCTGGCCCAACGTTCCGCTCAAGCTGTTCGGGGCCGGGTCCGACTCCGGGACATTCGATTACTTCACGGAAGCCGTGGTCGGCAAAGCCAAAGCCAGCCGCGGCGACTATACGGCCAGCGAAGACGACAACACGTTGGTCCAAGGAATTTCTCACGACAAACAAGCGCTTGGATACATCCCCTACGCGTATTTCGAGCCCAACCAGCAACGCCTTAAAGCGGTCGCGATCGATGGAGGCAAGGGGCCCGTGCTGCCCTCCCGCGTGACCGTCGAGAACGGCATGTACCAGCCGCTCTCACGCCCGCTGTTCATCTATGCCAACGCCAAAGCGGCCGAACGCACAGAGGTCAAGCGGTTCGTCGAGTTCTATTTGGCTCAGGCGGCGACGTTGGCGCCGCAGGTCAAGTACGTTCCGCTTCCCGCGCAGGCCTACTATCTGGCACTGACGCACTTTCGGAACGGAAAGGTCGGCACCGCCTTTCAGGGCGCTTCCTCAATCGGCATCAAGATCGAGGAATTACTGCGTCGGGAAGCGACACCGTAGGCCACACTGAAGGAAGGGTCATCATGGACGCCGAAGCCACCAAGCCCGATCTACTGAAGCACGCGCAAGCCATTCACGTCCCGCCTGTTTTTCCCCCACGATTCAAAGAGAAGGTCGTCGAATGGCTCTTGATGATCACCGCCCTGGCGTCGGTGGCCGTCACTGTCGGGATCGTCGGCGTCCTTTCTTATGAGTCCTTTCTGTTCTTTCGACAAGTTTCGGTCCTTGATTTCTTGACGGACAGCCAATGGACGCCTCTGTTCTCGGAGCCGCACTACGGCATTCTTCCCCTCGTGTCCGGCACCGTCGTGACCACCGCCGTGGCACTGCTCGTGGCCATTCCGGCCGGCACCGTGGTTGCCGTCTATCTGAGCGAATACGCGTCTCCCGCGCTACGCGAAGCCGTCAAGCCTGCCTTGGAACTGCTGAGCGCCGTGCCGACCGTCGTGTATGGCTACTTCGCGCTGCTCTTCGTCACGCCCGCGTTGCAGTGGATCTGGCCGGACCTGCCCGGCTTCAACATGCTCAGCGCCGGATTCGTCATCGGTATCATGATCGTGCCCTACGTCAGCTCGGTGAGCGAGGATGCCATGCGGGCCGTTCCGCTCGCCCTCCGCGAGGGCGCCTATGCCCTGGGCGCCACACGCATGCAGACGTCGCTCCGCGTGGTGTTTCCCTCCGCCCTGTCCGGCATCGCCGCCGCGTACGTGCTCGGTGTGTCTCGGGCCATCGGAGAAACCATGGTGGTCGCCATCGCCGCCGGTATGCAGCCGACTCTGACCTGGAACCCGCTGGAGCCGGCCGCCACGATGACCGCCTATATCGTTCAAGTCAGCCTGGGAGACCTCCCGCACGGCAGCATCGGGTACCGGACCATTTTTGCGACGGGTCTGACACTGTTGCTCATGACATTCATCTTCAACCTGGCCGGCCATGTCCTTAGAAAACGCTACCGCCAAGTCTATTAGTTCCGGTCCCGATCGCAGGCGCCTGGCCCGCCGCAAGCGAGTCGATGTGCTGGTTGCACGGACTGGATTTGTTGTTACGCTGACAGTCCTCAGTGTGCTGCTCGCGCTGATCGGCCAATTGGCGGTGGAAGGCGTCGGTCGCCTGTCCTGGCAGTTTCTGACTTCCTATCCGTCACGGCTCGCGGCACAGGCGGGCATTTTGAGCGCCTGGGTCGGGACGATCCTCGTCATGCTACTGACCGCGCTCGTGGCGGTTCCCTTGGGACTCGGAACGGCCGTCTACCTGGAAGAGTATGCGCCGAAAAACCGGCTGACCACCCTGATCGACATTAATATTGCCAATCTGGCCGGCGTGCCGTCGATCGTCTACGGCCTGACGGCGCTCGCGCTGTTCGTTTATGAGTTCCGCCTCGGGCAAAGCTTCCTGACTGCCGGCTTGACTCTGACTCTTCTGGTGCTGCCGATGATCATCATCGCCGCCCGCGAAGCCCTCCGGGCCGTACCGCCGCAGATCCGAGAGGCCGCCTCTGCGCTCGGCGCCACCAAGTGGCAGACGGTCAAGCACCATGTCCTGCCCTGCTCCATGGGAGGCATCATGACCGGGTTGATTCTGGCGCTGTCCCGCGCGGTGGGGGAAACGGCCCCGCTGATGACCGTCGGCGCCCTGTCCTTCATCGCATTTCTGCCGCAGCCTCCCTGGCTATCCGACGTACCGTTCATCTCATTCCAGTGGATGCTCGATCCCTTTACCGTCATGCCGATTCAGATGTTCAACTGGGTCTCGAGGCCGCAAGAGGACTTCCACGTGAACGCCGCGGCGGCAGGGCTGATTCTGCTGTTGATGACGTTGGCGATGAACGGGTTGGGGATCGCGGTGCGTGCGCGTTTTAGGAAACGAATCCGTTGGTAGAGGACATGTCCGTAACAGCACCACCGAACAGCGGATTGAAGGCGGAATCTAGAGGCCTGAGCTTCTTCTACGGCAACGTCCAAGCGCTGAAGGGGATTTCACTCGGTTTGCCCGATCGTCATGCTACGGCGCTGATCGGACCGTCCGGATGCGGCAAGACGACCTATCTCCGGTGTCTCAATCGGATGCATGATTTGTATCCGGGCAACCGGTACGAAGGCGAGCTGCTGCTCTATCCGGAGCGGATCAACTTGGTGGCCTCCAACATCGATCCCGTCGAAATCCGCATGCGCGTCGGGATGGTCTTCCAGCGGCCGAACCCGTTTCCCAAGTCCATTTATGAAAACGTGGCCTATGGCTTGAAGATCCGCGGGGGCATGAAGCGAGCCGACCTGGATCAGGCCGTCGAGCGGGCCCTCCGCGATGCAGCCCTCTGGCCCGAGGTCAGAGACCGCCTCCACGATCAGGCGTTCAACCTCTCGGGAGGACAGCAGCAGCGCCTGTGCATCGCCCGGGCGCTGGCCACGAGACCGGAAATCCTCCTGTTCGACGAACCCACGTCGGCCCTGGACCCCACAGCGACCGCGCGCATCGAGGAACTGGTCAACGATATCAAGCAGAAGGTGACGATCGTGATCGTCACCCATAACATGCAGCAAGCGGCTCGCGTGTCCGACTACACGGCCTTTATGTACGAAGGCCGCTTGATCGAGTGCGATCGAACGGACAAGATCTTCACCAACCCATCGAACATACTGACCGAAGCGTACGTGACCGGCCGGTTCGGCTAGTCATCGGAGAGGGGATACGATGCAACGGCACTTCGATCAAGAACTGGCGGAACTGAGGACGCAGATCCTCCGCATGGGTGCGCTGGTCGAACGGCAGATCGAGGGTTCGATCCAGGCGCTGGTGAATCGAGACGTGCACCTGGCCTCCCGCATCATCGAACGCGATGCCCTCGTGAACGGCCTCGACGTGGAGATCGACGAGACCTGCATCCGCCTACTCGCGTTGCAAGCGCCGGCCGCCAGCGACCTTCGATTCATCACGACGGCGATGAAAATCTCAACCGAACTGGAACGCATGAGCGACCTGGCCGAGAACATCAGCGAACGCGTCATCGAGTTGAACGGAGAGCCGCAGCTCAAACCCTATATCGACATTCCCAGCATGTCGAGCTGGACGATGCGGATGGTAGGCGAATGCCTGGAAGCGTTCGTCCGCTCGGACGCTGCGTTGGCCAGAAAAGTCTGTGCGGACGACGATGTTATCGACGACCTCACGCACCAACTGTTCCGAGAACTCCTGTCTTTCATGCTCGAAAAGCCCGGCACGATCACCCGCGCCATCCGCCTTACGTTCATCGGCAAGTACCTCGAGCGTATCGCCGACCACGCCACCAACGTCGCAGAATTGGTGATCTACATGGTAGAAGGCAAGATCATCCGCCACACGAGTGAACACGCGCGTGCGGACAACGGCGCCTGAAGCATCCAGGCTCGAAGGGGTTGCGATTCAAACGGACCCACTACCTAGTGAGTCCGTTTGCCATCAGAAGCAGTGGGGTTCGTCATTCCGACGGGAACGGGAATCCAGTCACGGCCTGCTCCTCTGCATTGAGTCGTATTCGAGGAGCGGATGCCCGCCTTCGTGGGCATCACGCAGGAGGAAGCTGACTTACGACCACCCACTACGGTCACTTGCACTCAGTTCACAACCTTCCTACAATGCAACGTGACCTGTCCTACAACTGTAACAATGTGTCGGTTCGCCTCTGCGTCGAGGCGACGGAGATTCAACACCTCAATCCGTTAGGCGCTGCTCTGCCCGGGCGATGGAATGGCCGTGCGGATATCTGCCTCGTTACCCTGGCAAGCATGAGTGTCGTCACCGCGGCCAATCCATTTCTGATGCTCCTCATGGGATGGCTCATCTTTGCCGGCTGCGACGACCGTAGCCCCAGCACCGAAGGCCACCCTGCTCCCCCGTATTCAGTCACGAAACCGTCGACCCGGACCGCCTTGGGTTATGGAAACGGCGCCTGGCAGCTTCGACGACATGCCGAACTCAACGAAATCGCTCGACGCGGCAACATCGACCTCGTGTTTCTGGGCGACTCCATTACACAGCGATGGAATGAAGCCGGCAGAGAGGTTTGGCACTCATATTACGGGAGGCGCAAGGCCGCCAATTTTGGGATGGATGCCGACCGCACTCAGCATGTGCTCTGGCGAATCGAACATGGAAACTTTGACCGAATCCATCCCAAGGCCATTGTCCTGTTGATCGGCGACAACAATTCCATCGACGGCAACAGCCCGCAAGACATCGCCGATGGGGTCGTGGCTGTCGTCCAGAAACTCCGTGAAAAGATTCCCGAGAGCAAGATTCTCCTGTTGGCCATCTTCCCGTCCGGCGAGCGACCCGACAACCCACAGCGAGCGAGAGCCATGGCTGCCAATGCGATTTTCCGAACCATCGCCGATGGGAAGATGATTCACTATCTAGACATCGGTAACCGATTCACGAATCCGGACGGTACGATTTCCCCAGTCATCATGCCCGATTTTGACCACCTCAGCGCGAACGGATATATGCTGTGGGCCGAAGCCATCGAGCCGGTGGTGAAAGACCTTCTAGGGGAGCGGTGACGGCTATGAATGAGCCGCCCGTCGCGGGTCAAACGGTCGCCCGTGATCAGAATCTAATTCCAGCTGTAGGGGGAAGCGACATCCTCAGGGAATCCAGACAGACGACCGACTCATTCTCGACTCGATCCAGGATTTCCCTGGCAGGAGATGGGAAGCTGCGTCGAATCCTCAGCGCTCGATGAGGCGCCACCCTTCTTTCTGCATGCAACGTTCGGTGGCATTCATCATGAGAAGCTTGCTGCCCTGCTGCAGCTTGGGATCGCTCAGCACGGCGTTCTGGCATTTGTTGTAATCGTTGGTGTATTCCTCTGGCGGCTTGTTGGGATGAACCCATTCCGTCGTACTGCATGCGGCCAGGGAAAATCCCATTATGGCAACCGTCAAATACCAGCGTCCCATAGCGCCTCCCCGTTGGAGTGAAAACGCCGGAAAGATAAACCGTCTGCGCCGAGAGGTCAAGAACCGGCCCACAGACAACCTTGCTTGACAGGGTGGCATGCAGTTGTTACGTTTTCCGCTACCTTCACCCCATCGGTGGCTGGCGTAGCTCAATGGCAGAGCAGCGGTTTTGTAAACCGCCGGTTGGAGGTTCAATTCCTCTCGCCAGCTCCAACCCCTGCTGGCCCCGACCATGAGCGCTTCAGATTATTCTTGGCGACCGGATAAGCATCACCAGTCAACTCTTCTGAAACTTCGACCCCGAGTTCAGCTCTACTCCGGCGCATCGGTTGGCCGTTGGCCTTGGTTACATCCTGCTAGAGATTGAGACCTTTGGCTGGACACTCTATGCCTCCTCGCTCTACACTCAGAACTCGATGGTAACTGTGGCAAACAGGTGACCGATGGACGATAGAATCATTGTTGATCGCCATATCTGCAGCGGAAAACCAATCATTCGCGGCACCCGGATCATGGTGACGAATATTCTTGGCCTGGTTGCAGGCGGGTATACTCGCCAACAGATCATCGAAGCCTATCCTGAAATCACCGTTGAGGACGTGACCGCCGCTCTTGAATATGCGAGTCACGTAGTGGATGAAGAGAGAGTCATCCCACGTGCCTGACCGGCTAACCGTTCTCCTCGACCAGAACATTCCCCGCGCAATCGCTTCTTGGCTCCGCCATATCAAGCCGACTTGGTTCATCCACCATACGAACGATGTAGGCCTCTCGGGACGGACGGACGAAGCCGTTTTCACCTGGGCTGTGCGGAATAAGGCGCTCATCATTTCGTTCGATGAAGATTTTGCTGATGACCGTTCTTTTCCCTCCAGAGAGCATTACGGTATCGTTCGACTTCGCGTCTGGCCAACGACGGTTGAAGAAACGCAAGACGCTCTTACGCGCCTCATCCAAGAAACCGGTGCGGACGAATTAACAGGCTCGCTGGTCATCGTCGATCGCACACGAATTCGTGTGCGCCTCCGCAGAAGTGACCAAGAAAATACACCGTAGATAAGTGTCATCGTAAGGGTAACCGTCGCAACCATTTTTCCTGCCAAATCGCGATACGCGACGCAACCTGGCTGGGTCATCTAACCTGCTAATGCTTCATGTGATTGTATTGCTTCTAGTGCGGTGAATGGTGGGTCTGAAATTGGCTCAGATGTCGTTGGCAAACCGCCGGTTGGAGGTTGAATTCCTCTCGCCAGCTCCAACCCCTGCTGGCCCCGACCATGAGCGCTTCAGATTATTCTTGGCGACCGGATAAGCATCACACGCCCGTCTCAGGTTTGTCGCGGCACAATGCCCGAGGTCGTGAAAGCGACGGCGAGGCACTAACCGGTCATTCTCGCCAGACTTCCTTCATAGATTTCTTGTCTGAACCCGCCAGGACAAGGGATGGAAGTTCTATCGCACCGCGACGTTGTCTTGGATATTGATGCTTGTGGGTTTGACTCAGGGTTGAGGTATGTGCAGAATTGAGACTCTGCCGATCTGCTCAGATGAATGGGGAAAAGGAGGCGCGAGAATAGCGTGGCACCAAAAACAGCCTATGAACCGTCACTTGCCAGATTTAGCTCCCTTCAGGCTATTCTCTGCTGTCCACGTACGAAAACCGACCTCCGCTTGGTGCCGCTCGAGGATCTTCTTTCATGCTTACCTGAAGATGAGCGTCAGCGTCTGCCGGATGAGACCATCGGCGCGTTCATTTCCGACGCTGATCGGAGAGCGTACCCGCTGACGGAGACAATCGCGTATTTCCTTGAACACACTTCGCTTCGAATCAGCAGCCGGTTCTCAGAAACCGGTTCCACGAGCGAGCTGCAGATTTCAGTCGATGACATCACCGAGAGTGTTAGAGATTGGTACGACCGGTTCGGATGGAAAAAAAATACGCAGAGCGTTTATAACGACTCTGCGCTTTTCTCCCAGAACAGGCTTGTCGGACATGGGACATATGAGTTGATGTCCCATCTCTCGATTCTCGATCGTTTACCAGGTGGCGACTTCATCCTCGATGCCGCAAGCGGCGCCATCCCGCACGCGGAGTACTTGGCATTTTCATGGTTTTTGAAGAGCCGGGTCTGCGTGGACATGTCGATCACCGCTTTACAGGAAGCCGGCATGAAACTACGACAAACGGATATCTGCTGCCTGGCAGATATATGCAAGCTGCCTTTTCGAGACAATTGCTTCGACGGCGCGGTCTCCGGTTACACCATCCAACATATCCCGGAATCTCTTCAGCTCGGAGCCGTTCAGGAGCTCTTCCGTGTTATTCGACCGAACGCTCATCTGTGCATTTTCACAGAGGTACGATACTCGATATGGCACACAGGTCTTTTCTTTGTCTTGAGGATCTTTCGAAAACTGTGGAAGGTCCTGCATCTAGGTAGCGCGCACACTCACATGCCCCCAAATGCCCCTGGTCGTGAACCGGCACCCCACCAGCTTTACTACTTCTTTCGAAATCGCGCATGGTGGAAACAGGTGGCCGGAGAACTGACAAACGAACACTCGGTTGAGTCGCTTCGAATCTTGAACAAGTCTGAGTTCGAGTGGCTGTTTGGACAATCGAATCGAGCAGCCAAAGCCCTACGATTGGTGGAAACCGCTTTTCCGCGTCTCACCTCCATCATGAGCGCGTACTGCCTCATTGATCTGCGCAAACCGGACCGGAGCTAAGTGGAGTCGGCCTACATCACCTGAGGTCCTTTGACCTCCATCAAGACTGCAATTCCGGGATGTCCCGCACGAACAGATCGAACATCGGGCCGTCTGGGGATTGACGGGCTTCGCATTTCGCGACGAAATCGATCGGGATCTCTAGCAATGATGGAGCTTTGCCCGTGGCCTGATTGTAGGTCAGGATGTGAAAATTCTTGAGCCTCGCGAAGTATTTTCCGATGTCCTCATCCGACGCATAGCCGACATAGTAGGCAATCCCGTCACGGCGCTTTTGCACCTCTAACGACGGCCTCCCATCCCGTTTCGGTTCAAGCGACTCGCTGCACTCGGAAAACCCGAATATTCCCATCGGTAGATTCTGAATCCTCGAACCTCGCTCTTGATCGCTGAGCGGTCGGAGATGATGCATTCGCCGCAACTCCTCCAACAGGACGTCCTGAAGAACGGTCTTTGCCTCCGCGGTCTTTTCGGTTGCGCCGCGTGTTTCCGCCGGACGGCCGTCTTGATTCCATAGACGAGACAGCTTGAACGAGGGACTCCATGCGGCGGTCAGATACGCCGTCAACACGAGCCCCAACAATACTGCAACGAGCGTTGGGTACAACCATTTCATGTCCGCAAGAATACCCTCCTTCCTTTCTCGAAGCAAAAGGACCAGGGCCACCTGGCTCTATTCGTCAGAGAAAGTGTCCATTCTATCCTTCACCCATTTATATTCTTGCCCCTGGAATCGCCAATTTCCTAAAATGCCCTCAGATGACCACACATCGGCCTGCCGGGAGCATCAGTGGGCCGACGGACGCCACCATGCGCTGAGGAGGTCAGTCATGTGGGTACTCATTGTTGCGTTTCTCGTGATGCTCGGCGGTTGCAGCAGCGGTGGCGGCGGAGCCGCGTCGGATCCAGCGCCGACCGCTTCGTCTACCCCTTCGCCTGCCGGGGTGATCTGGGGACGGTCAACCGGCTCCCAAGAATCCATCTTTCGCAGTCAAACCGACGGAAGCGGCCAGGTCACGTTAGTCGACGAATCGGGAGTCCGTGCCTCCTTCTCCAAACTTACCGGGTCGCTCATCGTGTATCAAACCCAGACTGTCCCCTTTTCGGGTGCTGACCAGCGTGACATCTGGAAAGTATCTGTCTCAGGCACAGGCCGACAAGCCCTGGCCAATGCGGCGGACGACGAGGTGGTTCGGGATGTGGTCGGATCCCGCGTCGTCTACGATCAGCTCTTCGCCTTGCCGAGCGGCGTTCATCTAAGCGATTTGACCAGCGTGGTGACGGACGGCAGCGCCCGACAGACCATTGGTCCGGCCGAGAGAACACCGGGAAGCGAATCAATCGCGTTCTACGAAGGAAGCGTGGCGGGACGAGTCGTGTACCGCCGGAACAACGAGCTTCATAGCATTCTGCCGGACGGCAGCGACTCTCGCCCGCTCGTAAATGCGACCGGCAGCCCCAGCGGCCAAATCACCCTCATCGGCACACAGGGAGCGGTCGCCACATCCGTGATCTATTCCGCTCTGCCCTCGTCTCAATCTGTCCCGGATCTCTATGCCGTACCGGTGAACGGGGGGGCGGTCGTACCCTTGTCCTCCGATCCGGACAATGACTTTCTCGGCGGGGTGAGCGGCAATCGTGTCGTGTACCACCGTTGCAGCGGCCCTTGCGATCTCTACAGCGTCAACGGCGATGGGACCGGCACCGTTCCCCTTTCCACCGATCCCGGCAATGAGTTCGTGGGTGAGATCGTCGGCGGCCGGATCGTATATACCCGGTTTGTCAACGGCCAGACGGACATCTACAGCGTGAATGCGGATGGAACGCATACGGTTCCCCTCGCGACATCGCCGTCGAACGAAGAAGTGGTGGGAGCTGTGGGCTCGCGCGTCATCTTCCGTCGCACCGTGGGAGGACTGGACAATCTCTACGGCATTCAGGCCGACGGCTCCGGCGGCGAAATCCCGCTGGCGACGTTTACCGAGGATGATTCCTACGGCGGGGTGGTCGGTTCCAGAGTGATCTTCGAACGGGTCATGGGGTCGAGCGTCATGACCAGTCCGCGCGCGCTCTATAGCGTCCAAGCGGACGGCACGGGTCTAGTGCAACTGACGCCCGGCACCTCGCTGGATGAATTTGCGGGAGCGGCGGGAGGATTCGCCTGCTTCGAACGTACCCAGTCAGGACAACGTGACCTTCTGTGCGTACTGGCCGACGGCAGCGCGCCGGCTGCACCCCTCGCGGCGACCTCGGCGGACGAGTACTTCATCGCCGGCTTGTAGGATAATGCGACGGCGCGTGGTGTCCGGTGCGACCGCCGGGTTGCAGCCGTGTGAGAATCTGGAGGTTAGCGTTCGGCCTCGGTGAGGTCACTCTCCTCGTCCAATTCCTCGACTTCCGCAGCCGCCTTACCTTTCGTCATCGACGGGTGGAGCCCATATTTCTTGAGCATCTTGTAGAAATCCGCGCGGTAACGACCGGCGAACTGTGCGGCCCGCGAGATATTCCCTCCCGTCAACTGCAGCACGTTCTTGAGATAGGTCTTTTCAAACTCCTCTTTGGCTTCGGTCAGCGGCTTCAATTGAGCATCCGGCGCGCTGCCTGTTGAAGGCAGCAGGTCCGGCGTAATCATGTCCTGTCGTGCCATGACGACGGCCTTTTCGATCGCGTTCTCCAGTTCACGCACGTTCCCGGGCCAGAGATTGGTGACCAAGCGATGCAGGGCGGCCGGCGTAAATCCCCGCATGTCCTTATTGGCGCGTTTGGTGCTTACGGCGAGAAACTGCTGGGCCATGATGGGAATATCTTCCCGCCGATCCCGAAGCGGCGGAATGAACAAGGGAACCACGGAAATTCGGTAGTAGAGATCGTTGCGAAACGTCCCGTTCTTGACGGCTTCGTCCAGATCCTTGTTCGTGGCGGCGATGATCCGCACGTCCACCTTGGTGGCGTGCTCGGCGCCGACTTCTCGCACCTCCCGCTCCTGAACGGCGCGCAGCAGCTTGACCTGCATCGAGAGCGGCATCTCCGCGATTTCATCCAGGAACAGGGTGCCGCCGTGCGCGCTCTGGAAGAGGCCCTTCTTGGAACCATGCGCGCTCGTGAACGCGCCCTTGACGTGCCCGAACAGCTCGGATTCGAACAGCGTCTCGGGAATCGCCGCGCAGTTCAGCGCGACGAACGGCCCCTTGCTCCGCCGGCTATTGGCATGCGTCACACGTGCGAACACTTCCTTGCCCGTGCCGGTTTCGCCGAACAGGAGCATCGTCGCGTCGGAATCCGCAACCTGGACGACCTGCTGCAGCAGCCGTTGCATGGCCGGGCTGCGGGCCACGACGTTCTCCATCCCATAGAGTTCGTTGACGAGCGATTTCAACCGCTGGATTTCACGGCTCATGCGCTGTGGCGACAGCCCTTCTTCGATCTTGACCTTCAGCTCCTTGTCGTCAAAGGGCTTGGTCAGATACCCGAAGGCGCCGCGCTGGACGGCTTCAACCGCGTTGGGAATGCTGCCGTGCGCAGTCAGAATGATGACGGGAAGCCCCGGATGAATGCGCAGGAGTTCTTCGGTGACGTCCAGGCCGTCTTCCCCACCCAATCGGAGGTCGGTGATTGCCAGGTCGAATCGATTGATTTTAGCCGCCGAGACGGCTTCGCGTCCGGTTGTGCAGGCCGTCACGGCGAATCCCATCGCCTGCAGTCGCATTTTGACTAGCTGCAGCAGGCCTTCTTCATCATCCACTACGAGAATGTGTTCCTGTTCCATGGTGTCCTTTACTGGGGTGTCGTCGGTTCAGGGGTCGGCAGCGGCGCCACCGTTGAGGGTGGACGAATCGGCCGAATTTTCTCTCGCGTTTCCTGATCGATGCGTTTGAGAGCCTCGAGTTGATTGTACAGTTCGTCGATCTTCTTCTCCCGCTCGGCCAATTGCTTCTGCAATGATTGGATCGTTCCACTCTCGACCGGCGCTTTTTGCGATTCCTTCTTGTTACCGATCAGCGCATCGGCTTTCCGGTCACGATCGGCCAGGTCCCGCTGCAATTGTTCCAGCACCTGCGCGTCGGCATCCCGGGTCGCCCGCAATTGCTGAATGACCAGTTCTCGATCAAGCAAGTCCCGCACCAGCCGATCGGATGCCTGGCCCAGGACAACTTGTCCCTCGGACACCGCAGGGGCCCCCACGACGGACGAGAACCAAGAGCGATCGTTGGGCGTGGGATATTGCTGCAACAACTGCAACCATAGCCGGCTCGACGAGGCCAATTGACTGCGAGGGGCGGCTGCAATCACTTTCTCGAAGTTTTTCACCGCCGCGTCGTGACTCTCGTACAGGCTCATCAGCGCGCGGGCGAAATAGGCATGGTCACACGTATTATGTTCAGCGCACCTTGTGATCACCGCGTCCTGCTTCTTGGCCAAGGCATGGATGGTTTTCGCATCCGCCGGATCGACCGTAAAGTAGGGTTGCGTCCGTGACGGCTCCGGAGCCCAGGAGGCGCAGCCGGACAGAATCAGGCAGCCGATCGCCCCGAGCTTCAGGGTCCTCATGCGACCCCTGCGCGCTTGGTCAGACGTAGGATAAACCGTACAGTCGTTCCCTTCTTCAACTCGCTTTCGATCCAAATCCGTCCTCCGTGCGCCTCAACCACCTTCTTGGCGAGGGCCAGGCCCAGGCCGCTCCCGGGAAGCACTTGCCTGCCTTTTTGACGTCCCTGGTAGAATCGCTCGAAGATGTGCGGCAATTCGTCGGGAGGGACGCCGGGACCCACGTCGGATACTGAAACCTCCAGGACCCCGGCCTTCATGTCCGGTCGCATGTGAATCTTAACAATGCCTCCTTCCGGACTGAACTTCAAGGCATTTGATAGCAGATTGTCGAGGACCTGCTCAATACGAATGGCGTCCGCCTTCACCCAGACCCGCTGTGCGGGGGACTCCACGACCAGCTGAACGTGCTTGGCATCAGCAAGCAATCGAATCTTGTTCACGGAGATGTCGGCGATCCGCCGCAGATCCGAAGAGACGATGCGGTATTCCATCATGCCGGCGTCCATCTTGGAGAGATCGAGAATGGTCGAAATCAAGTGGATCAGCCGACGGCTGCTGTCGGCCATGATCCGTAAGGTTGTGCGCTGTTCCGGTTGGAGCGGTCCGGGAATCTCGTCCAGGAGCAGATGCGTGCCTTCCTGGATCGAGGCCATAGGCGTCCTGAGCTCGTGGGACACGTGGGCGAGAAACTCCCCCTTCATATCGTCGAGTTCTTGAAGCTTGCCTCCCATCCAATTCACCGTGTCCACCAAGCTGCGGAGTTCGCTGGGGGCGCGAATGTTCAACGACTCCCGAAAATTCCCCCGCCCGATCTGCTTGATGTGACTTTGGAGTTGGCGCAACGGCCGTAGAATCGTATAGCTGGCGATGCCGGCGAGCCCGATGCCGAACAATAGGGCCAGCAAGACCAATTGTTCCGTGACGGCCTCCGCCTGCGCCGAACTTTCGCGGGAGCGCCGGACCCCCGCGCTGATACCGGATTCGTGAAAATCAACGTAATGTTGGAGGGTCGTCGTCATCTGGTCCATCACCAGATCTCGACGGCTTTCATAGTCGGGAGACGCACCTCCCTTGCCCTTCACGGGCTGTTCCAGTTCGACGTTCAACATGCCCAAGCGTTCCTGCTGAAGCCGTTGGACATGCTCCAAGAGTTGCAGCCCTTCCAGAGAAAGTTCCTGGGCAGCTAGGGCCGTCATGCCTCGACGAAACTCTTCGACCTCCTCGTCTAGATGTTTGAGAAATGTATCGTCACGCACGGCGAGGTACTTTTTCTCGCTGTTGACTTGGACATAGGCCAGCGTCAGCAAGCGCTTTGCGGCCTCGATCGCCGGGTAATGGTGGCCGGCCATCCTGGTACTCAGGGCAGAGAGCTGGCGGAGCTGGAACAGGGCGTAGAGATTCACCCCTCCCATCACTACGATGATGAGCAGGGAGGTCAGCACAATCCGCCAGAAGATCGATAGATGCACGAGGGTTGTCCTTACGTACCAGCGAGAGAGAAGGAAAATGAATCAGGTGTAGGCAATTCCATACACTATCTAGTCGTGCATCTCAAGGCAAAATAGAAAAACTCGGCCCTTGCCGGGAGCGGCTGGAGGAAGCCCGATCACCGGAGAGCAAGGCGGCTCCTCGTCGTGAGGCCGTCCCGATGCCGGTGAAACTTACTCGCCCCGGTAATGCTGGGAAGCGAAACGCCGTTGACGACGGGAGGAGCCGGATAATAAAGCAAAAAGGTGGCCACGAAAGAGCAACATACCGACCGCCGCAGGGGGCGTCAGTAGCAACATCAGATACCAACTCATCGCCGAGGGCATCCCGAGATAGTCGAGCCATCCGCCCAGGATCATGAACGGAAGCACGAGAAGCTGAAAAAAATCCAACCCCGCTCCCCTCCCCGCACGACTCGACAGGGAAAAGACCTCCCGAACGCCGGCGGGCGACAGCACGATCGGCAGCAGGAGCACGGCAATGGGCAGGAACCATTCCATCCAATTCTCCAGGACGAACTCATATGAAGTCTTCATGACATCGAGTGGAGAATCATGATGAACTTGATAGATCACCTCGGGAGCGGGATTCAGCAGAAGGAACAGCAGCAGCAGTACCGCATAGGAAAAAAACGGGCCGTACGGATTGGTTTGGGTTCCCATCTCCAGCGCCAATAGGGGCAGCCACAGGACAAATCCAACCCCGATGACATCCCAGAAGTACCGGCCGAAACTGTCGAGTACATCCTGCAGCGTCAAAGTGCGACCGTAGGAGATGGATTGCTCGATCAAACTGAGAACGGCGCCCACGAGCAGGGCATTGACCGCTCCAAGGAGAAACCCGCCGGCCACTCCCAGCGGTCCCGCCAGCTGTGTGGTCACCGCCAAGATCACCATGAACCCGATCAAAGCCACCATGATGATCCACCCTCGGACGAGCGATTGCCAGGTCCTTCGGAGAGCCTGCCGGTAGAGATCGACGGTCACGGTCACCAGTTCAGCCATGAAGGTGACAATAGCGAGGCCGAGGTCGACGGGTCAAGCGGAGGCGCCGTCTCAAGGCATTGACTTGGATGACCGCATGATTATGTGATCTACGAAGACAGTTGCACACCGGAGACCACCTGTATGGATATGAATCGCTCCACGATCAAGCTCCAGGAAGCTCTGCAATCTGCATCCTCCCAGGCCATGAGGCGGAATCACCAGGGAATGGACGTCGAGCACCTGTTGCTGGCCTTGCTGGACCAAGACGGCGGCATCGTCCCCACCCTGTGCGAACAGGCCGGCGTCTCCGTGCAAGCCGTGAAGCAGGCAGGCGAGCAGGCGCTCTTGAAGACGCCTCAGGTTCAGGGAGCGAGCGGCGGCCCAGGGCAGTTGCACATCACGCCTCGGCTCAATCAGGTCTTGACCAAGGCCGAAGACGAGCAACGGGCGCTGAAGGACGATTACCTCAGCGTCGAGCATGTGCTGTTGGCCATGGTGCAGGAGGGCGGCGTCCTCAAGAAACTGGGCCTCTCGCGAGAACGATTGCTGAGCGCGCTCCAGCAGGTGCGGGGCAACCAACGTGTCACGAGCCAGGATCCCGAAGGCACCTATCAGTCACTTGAAAAGTATGGCCGAGACCTGACCAAGCTGGCTGCGCAGGGCAAATTGGACCCCGTCATCGGACGAGACGAAGAAATCCGCCGGGTCATCCAGATCCTCTCTCGTCGTACCAAGAACAATCCGGTATTGATCGGGGAACCCGGCGTCGGCAAAACCGCCATCGTCGAAGGGTTGGCCATCCGCATCGTGAAAGGCGACGTCCCCGAGGGACTCAAGCACAAACGGGTCGTCGTCCTCGATATGGGCGCCCTCGTAGCCGGCGCCAAGTTCCGCGGCGAATTTGAAGAGCGCCTCAAAGCGGTCCTCAAGGAGATTCAGGCGTCGCAGGGACAAGTGCTGCTGTTCATCGACGAACTCCACACGGTCGTCGGCGCGGGAGCGGCGGAAGGCGCGATGGACGCCGCCAACCTGCTGAAACCGATGTTGGCCCGCGGCGAGCTTCATTTGATCGGCGCCACGACATTGGATGAGTACCGCAAGCACATCGAGAAAGACGCCGCGTTGGAGCGCCGTTTTCAGACCGTGCTCGTCGATCAGCCTACCGTTGAGGACACCATCTCCATTCTTCGCGGATTGAAAGAGCGGTACGAAGTGCACCACGGCGTCCGGATCAAGGACGCCGCGCTGGTCGCGGCGTCCAAGCTCTCGCATCGCTATATCGCGGATCGTTTCCTTCCCGACAAGGCTATCGATCTCGTCGATGAGGCGGCCGCCCGTCTACGGACGGAAATCGACAGTCTACCGGCCGAACTGGATGAAGTGTCCCGGAAGGTTCTTCAGTTGGAGATCGAACGGGAGGCATTGCGAAGGGAAAAGGATCAGGCCAGTCAGGCCCGCCTGGCGACGCTGGAACAGGAACTCCAGGAGAAACAACGAGACCTTCAGGCCTTGAAAACCAGATGGGATTCGGAAAAGGCCTCGGTCTCGCGTCTGCGAAAAACCAGAGAAGCCATCGAAGCGGTCAAGCTCGCCATCGAAAAGGCCGAGCGGGCCTACGATCTCAATCGAGTCGCCGAATTGCGCTATGGTGAACTGCCGCGGCTCGAACGAGAGCTGGCCATCGAACAGCAACAGCTCGGTAAGAAGCAGGGCGAAAGTCGCCTACTGAAGGAAGAAGTCGACGAGGACGACATTGCGGCGATCGTCAGCCGTTGGACCGGCATTCCAGTATCCAGGCTCATCGAAGGCGAGATGGAAAAGCTGTTGAAGCTCGAAGAGCTGCTCCATCAGCGCGTCGTCGGACAGGATGAGGCGGTCCGGGCCGTAGCCGACGCCGTGCTGCGCGCGCGCTCCGGCATCAAGGATCCGAATCGGCCCATCGGCTCATTCTTATTCCTCGGTCCGACCGGGGTCGGCAAGACGGAGCTCGCTCGGGCCCTGGCCGCGACTCTGTTCGACGACGAGGCGAATCTGATCCGTATCGACATGTCGGAATACATGGAAAAGCACACGGTCGCCAGGTTGATCGGCGCTCCGCCAGGTTATGTCGGATACGAAGAGGGGGGTCAGCTTACGGAAGCCGTTCGCCGGCGTCCGTTCTCGGTGATTCTCTTCGACGAGATCGAGAAAGCCCACCACGACGTCTTCAACGTGCTCCTTCAGGTCTTAGACGACGGGCGGCTCACCGACTCGCAAGGTCGGACAGTCGACTTCAAGAATACGGTGCTCATCATGACCTCCAACATCGGGAGTCCGCAGATCCTGGAGGCTCAGCGGAACCGATCGACCTACGAGGAAGTGCGCGACATGGTCATGGACGAGCTGCGGCGGCATTTCCGGCCGGAGTTCCTTAACCGCGTGGACGAAACCGTGGTCTTTCACCCACTGGAGACCGATCAGCTCACGAAGATCGTGGACATTCAACTGGAGCGCCTACGGCTGAGGTTGGCCGAGCGACGCATCGCGCTGACGATCACGCCGGAGGCTCTGAAACAGTTGGGCACACGAGGCTATGACCCAGTCTACGGAGCCCGCCCTCTCAAACGGCTGATTCAGCAGGAAATCGAAACGCCGATCGCGCGGCATCTGGTCAAAGGGGAATTGCGGGACGGCGATACCGCGGCGGTGGATCTCAAAGACAACCGGATCGTGATCGTGTCGTTGGCGGGACAGGAAGGGTCGGCTAACCGATCTTGACGGAGCCGCCGTTCACGTCCTCTGTGGCTCCGCTGCTCTTCTGTCGGTCGATCTTCCATTCTTTCGAGGACACCTCCAAGAGGTGTCCCTTGATCGAATGGAACCCCGCCTTGCTGAACACGATCTGATCCGGGGATTTCATATCGATCTGCAGTACGACGTTCTTCGATTCCGAATGAGTCAGGGTCAAACGCGTCGCTGTCCTGTCGAGTTCATACGCGCGCCGCTCGTTGAACGTCAGCGTGCTGTCCACCAATTTGGCGATCATCTTGCCGTTGGAATCGAACAGCGCAAAACTGACCGATATGGCTTTGGACGGTTCCTTCAGTTCGATTTGAATCTGCGGAATTCCCTCAATCTCAATCGTGCCGTTCGTGTTGCGGTACACATTCGAACCGATTTCCATATCCATCATAGTATCCTCATCCCCTCGCATGCCCTCGTCTTGACCGATGAATGTCCGATGACTCTATTCGCTTGTGTTGTGTCCGGTAAGGTCCGGTAATCATCCGTTCGCCCTGAGCCGGTCGAAGGGTGCCCACATTCAAGGATTTCCGTTCATGGTCCGACAGGCTCACCACGAACGACCTGCCGGAACGCAACAATAGCAGGCTGTTGAAAAACCATTTTGGAGACCCGAAAACGCCGACCCGCACGTGATCTCAGATGAAATTGGAATAGCCCGCAGGATGTTCAAAAAGTCCTTCCAGCAAGGCCGCAGCGAGCGACGAGGCGACGCGTACTCTGGGCCGTACGTTGAGCCTCTGAGCGACGCGAGAACGCAACTGGAGGACTTTTTCAACATCCTGCTAGGACTTCTTGATCCGATCGAGAATCAGGGCGATGCAGCCTCCGAGGAGCCCGCCGCCCATGATCGTTGTCAGCAATTCGACCAGTTTCAGTTCCCAGACGGAACCTTGGGCTTGCATGACCTCGCGAATGCCCCCTTGCAGCATAATGACCGCCAAGGCCATCGTCGCGCCAATCAGGAACCACCACAGAAAGACTTTGAGCGCCGATACCATGACTGTCGATCAAAGCTCCACGCGACGATCCAGGCTTCGATACTGAACCGCTTCCGCCACGTGCACGGAGTCGATCCGCTCACAACCGGCCAGATCCGCAATCGTCCGGGCAACACGGAGAATCCGGCCATGCGCCCTCGCCGACAAGCCGAGCCTGACCATGGCCCGCTCCAGCAGCTCCCGTCCCGAATGATCCAGGCCACAATACCGCTTCACCAGCCTCGGCTTCAACTGGGCATTGGTATGGATGCCGTCGTCACGATATCGCGCGGATTGCCGGGACCTCGCCTCGAGCACCCTGGTGCGGATGGCGGAGGAGGATTCGGGTTCTGCCCCCCGGTCGTGAAATTCACGAACCGGAACCGGGGGAACCTCGATGTGAATGTCGATCCGATCCTGTAGCGGCCCGGAGAGTCTGGTCCGGTATCGCCGGATCTGCTGGGGAGTGCACAGACAATCTTTCGATCGGTCGCCATAGTAGCCGCAAGGGCAGGGATTCATGGCCGCGACCAGCATGAACCGGGCGGGGTACCGCAACGACCCGCTGACCCTGGTCAGGGTCACGTGCCCGTCCTCCAACGGCTGACGCAAGGCGTCCAGCACGGGCCGGCGGAATTCCGGTGATTCGTCCAGGAACAGGATGCCGTTGTGGGCCAGCGATACTTCGCCCGGACGTGGGATCACCCCTCCGCCGATCAACCCTGCGTCCGAAATACTGTGATGGGGCGATCTGAACGGTCGAACGGTCAGCAGTGGGCTTCCAGCCGGCAGTTGGGCAGCGACGCTGTGAATGCGGGTGGTTTCAATCGCTTCATCCGCCTCCATCAGAGGCAGGATCGTCGGCAGCCGCTTCGCCAGCATCGTCTTGCCTGAGCCGGGCGGCCCGACCATCAGCACATTATGTTCCCCGGCTGCCGCAATTTCCAACGCCCGTTTCGCATGGGCCTGCCCTTTGACATCACCGTAATCCTCGTCATCCACCGGTCGAGCCGCGCTACACCCGACCCGATCCGCCACGACCGGCTCGATCGACTGAGTCCCGCGCAGAAATCCGACCGCTTCGGGAAGCGTATGAACCGGATAGACGACGACGCCTTCCACCATCGCAGCTTCATCGCCGTTGCGCGCCGGCAGAAGCAGACTGTACTCACGGCCGCAGGCGATCCCGATGGAGAGTGCGCCGGGAACCGGCTTGATGTGCCCATCCAGCGACAGCTCTCCGACCAGTACACGGTGGAGGACACGGTCAGCGGGTACGAGTTCCTCGGCCACGAGGATCCCGATGGCGATGGCCAGATCCAAACCGGCTCCCTCCTTCTTTACGTCAGCCGGCGCCAGATTGACGGTGATCTTCTTGGCCGGAAAGTGAAAACCGGTGTTCTTGAGGGCGGATCGCACCCGGTCTCGGCTCTCGCGAACCGTCGCGTCAGGGAGACCGACGACCGAAAATTGCGGGAGCCCGCCGGCAATATCCACCTCCACCTCGATCAGATGCGCGTCGAGTCCGACAAGGGCCACGCTCAGGACTTTCGCCAACATGACCAGGTCTACCCTCTCCTCGGACCGCGCCCGATACTGAGAGGATTATAGAAATCAGGGCTACACTGTGCAACCATAACATCTTGTAACTACAGGGAAATACTTCCATTTCCCGGCACCGTCTCGACAGCATGATGGACAGACTCATGAATTACGTTGAAGTTTTCATGCAGGCGAGCCGGACACCGAGCAACTCGCCGGCACACCACTGGTTCCAGAAGTCATCGACTTCTGTATAATCCGCCCATGGTGATCCGAACAGGACTCCTGCTTTCAGGAATCGCCGGCACCGCGATGGTCCTCTCCGTTGCGTCCGCCTCAGCGCAGCGTCCGGCCTCTTCGCAACATGTCGGAGCCGCCATGGCTCTGCTCGCCACGCTGGAGGACGCTCGGGTCCTGCCCCCCGAGGACACGCCGGAAGCTAACCACGTCATCAGGGTCGTCATCCAATTCCAATCGGTCTTCATGAAAAGTACCGATCCGACCGTGCGCGAATTCTTTCATCGGGCGTTGGTCATGCAATTCGGAGAGGTGCAAGCGGCAAACGCGGAGGCTGCCTTTGTCAAGGCCGGATGGACTGCGGCGGTGCTCGCCGCGCTCGCGGCACGGCGGCACTTGGCCGATCCGGCCGATCTGGAGAAGCTGACCGCCGGCTTCGCCGCCTTCAACCTCACATTACAGGATTTCGAATTTTTGACGGGACTGTTCGATCAGGCTCGTCGCGAATATCAAAATCGAGGACGGGATATCGAGGAGGTGTTCGCCGAACGCCGGCGGGACATGCCGGGAGGAAGATCATGACGACGACACAAGGAGGGGGATCATGGCGACCAAGGCCTATATCTTGATCAAGGTGAAAGCCGGGAGAACCAAGGACGTGCTCCTATCTCTCAAACGGTTGACCGGCGTGGAACAGGCCCATTCCTGTTTCGGACAACCGGATATCTTCGTGTTCATCAGCGTCAACGACGAACGTGCCTTGTCCGATGTCGTCATCACGAAAATTCACCAGATCGAGGGTGTCGAAGAAACGGACACCCACATCGTGGCCGATACGTAACCGCGTCCCGCGCCGACGGCGCAACGGCGTCAGGGCGACTCCTCCAACGAAACAGCAGCCCCACCGAGCGCGGCTGATCGATAGCAGGCGTCCGCCAATTCGACCGCGCGACAACCGTCCAATCCAGTCACCGGCGGCGTCGTATTCGTCCTGATCGCGTGGATGAAGGCGCGCAGGACGCCGACGATGGTCGGCGACGCCTCGACCGTCCACCGGCGCTGAGGCTCCTTTCCGATCCGGCAGGTCACAGTCCGTTGAACCCAATCCGCAGTTACGGTTCCTTCCGTTCCCTCCCATCGCATGGTCCCGACCCGTCTCGTATCGACGCGGGCGGCATCGATGGAACAGACCACTCCAGCGGAGGTTCGCAACACCGCCTGCGCGGCCGCTTCCGCCGTGCCATCCGGCCGATCCAGCCGACACTGTACTTCGGCCACTTCCTCCCCGGTGAAAAATCGAACGAGATCCAGCAAGTGCACGCCGATCTCGAGCAGCGCTCCGGGAGCAGGGGCACCAGAGGAGCGGGACGCAAGGCTCGCCGCCGAATCCACATGATTGACCAGATCGACCAACCGAAGAGGGCCGATCGCCTGCAACTGCCCCTTCGCCGAGAGCACCGTGGGATCGAACCGCATGGTGTGAGCAGTCATCAGTAGGACGCCGGCCCGCTCCACCGCTCGCACCATCGCCCGAGCTTCCGCACCGGAGGTCGCCAGGGGCTTCTCAATGAGCAATGGTTTGCCGGCCGCCGCCGCCGCCAGGCAAATCTCGGGACACAGCGAAGGCGGCGTAACGACCACCAGCGCCTGCACCAGCGGGTCTGCGATCAATTCGTGATAATCGGCATAGATGGAAAGGCCGGCCAATGGCCCGGTCGCCGGCATATCCGTCCGTTTCCGACAGACCGCTACGACACAGGCGTCCGGCACGTCGCTCCCCAGATGATCCAAGTATCGGCGTCCGTGCCGTCCCACGCCAATCAAGCCGATTCCGATCTGTTGGCTCGACCCCGCGCTCATGGATCAGACTCTACGCGCGCCGCATAGCAAGATCAATTGCAGGAGATTCCAACGTTGTCGGCTCAAACCATACGCACTCCGACCCGGCCTGATGCCTCAGGCCGATGCCCGCCGCCGCGCTCCGGCGGGTCGTGAGTCAGTTTGCTCCGGCGAGGCCGATTGACAAGCCGGCAGAATGATCCCTATAGTACATTTTTGGCTCCACGACGGTCTCCGGAACCACCAGTTTGAACAAGAAGGGCGCGCCGTGATGACATCAGTTTCAGCCCCGTTCACCTTGCAGCAGATCGGAACCGGTACCTCTCGGTTTCCCAGCGGAGTGGCCATTCCCACCAGCACCGATGCATCGGTCGACCCATACATCCGCACCAGGACGACCAAGGATGTTCATGTCGAATGCATCCAGTTTTGGCCTCAGGAGAAGGGGCTCTACCCTGGGATTGTCTTGCTCCACGAATGGTGGGGTTTGAACTCTCAAATCAAGGACCTGGGTGCCAGGCTTGCCTGCGAAGGATACGGCGTCATCATTCCGAACCTCTACGGCCGCCTGGGAGGGACAGTCACCGCCAACGCAGACGTCGCCGATGCTCTTATGGGTAAATTGAATGATTCGTTGATCCTGCAGGACATCAACTCTTGTTGCGAATACCTGAACACGCGGGACTATATCAAGCGGAACATCCACGGCGTCGTGGGATTCGGCATGGGCGGAACCTTCGCGCTACGGTTCGCGTGCCAGAGAAAGCGACTCAGAGCGGCAGTGTCCTACTACGGGAGGATCCCGCAGTCCGATTCGGCACTAAAAGATTTGTATTGTCCGGTCTTGTATCATCAGGGCGAGAGGGATGCGTGGGTGTCGCAACTGGACGTCGAACGCCTCAGCGCCGCCGCCCGAGAGCATCGGAAACGCGTGGAGATCCGTACCTATCCCGGTGCCGCTCATGCCTTCAGCAATGAGACACGTCCCGAGACGTATCACGCCGAAGCAACCGCTGATGCCTGGAATGCCACCGCCGCATTTCTCAAGACCTGTTTTCAAGGAACATAGGACCGGTTCCGTTCCGCTCTGTGACAGCCGGATTTCTCTTGGATCTGTCGTGTAACACATTGAGCCAGCCCTATTGCACCGGACGGCTGGTCGTCCGTGCGGTGATGATTTTCATCTGCTCGGCCTTTGGTTTGCTCGGCGCGATCGGAAGCACCGGCGCGGGCGCGACCGACTCTCGGCCGTCCGGCTTTCCGGACTGGTCACGAATCATCGACACGCATGGCGACAAGCTGGCGGCGGTGGATTCGGACCAGTCGGCGAAGGAGATCTTCGTCACGACCATCGGCGCCGCCCTTAGTCTGTCAGAGACCGCCGCCACCATCGGCGCCAAAGCCCTCCCGGCCAAAATGTCCAAAGAATTGCTGGTCGGAGAAATCACTCAATCTGCGCAGCGACTCGTGGCCGCGCTGGCCGTCTGGCACCTAGCCGAGCACGTCACCAAGTCCATGCAGCAAGCCGGCGATTCGATTCCCGCTCTACCGGACCCGTCGTCTCAACGGGTCGAATGGTTGAAGGCCAACGGCCCGTTCCCGTCCTTGGCGCGGATGTGGTCGGCCGTCCCGAGCCCTGGCCAGAACCCATCACCGGCTGCCTCCCCGCTCTTCGATCGGACGGAGTTGGCATTGGCCGCAGGCCAGACCGCCTTGGAGGCCAGCCAGCAAGCCCTATCCGAATGGTGGCGGTTGAAATCCTGGAGGGAACGGGTCCGCACGCTCCGCGGCCAGACTCGCCTCTGCGGAACGTGGCAGTGGGTGATTCACAATCATCAGCAACATCACCAGGAGCAGAAGCACTCGCTCTTGTTTCCTCCGCCAGGAAAGGACGGAACAGGCATCGCCGGTCTTGCGGAAACGATCGTGCTCGGGGATACCGTCTATCTTCGGTGGGAAATCGACGGACGAATCCAGGAGGACAGCCTCCTGTTTACCAAAGAAGCCCAGCGTCTGGAGGGTACCTTCGTGAATTCCCAAGGGGGTTGGGGCTCGATCAGCGGGAAGCGGACCGCCGGCTGTTCACCCTGACCCTCGCCGACCTACTCTCCTCCGGAGGGCCGCATGATCTCTTGCCACGCATGCCGGACCAGCAAGCTCCACCCGACGAGAAAAGCCGTCCCTCCCACGGGAGTCAGGGCTCCCAGCCAGCGGGTGCCGGTCAGCGCGATGCCGTACAAGCTCCCTGAGAACAATATGATCCCCGAGACGAAACACCAGCCCGCGGCGGAACAATATTTCGCATGCTCTCGCCGGCCGGCCCAGGCCACCACACAGAGTCCCAGCGCATGATACATCTGATAGCGAACCGCCGTTTCGAAGACGGCCAACATGGAAGCATCCAACATGCCTTTCAGCAAATGGGAGCCGAATGCGCCGGCTGCGACCGCGAGTCCGGCGGCAAGACTTCCGAGAAACAAGAACGGCGCCAGCCGAGCCCCTGAAATCATGGACATCATCCCCTTCTTCAGCTACAAAACACAGGATACCATCAGAGGACGGTACGTCCGAACATGCCGATCGAATGCCCACGCTGCCTGCTGACCAATCCCGACACGAACTATACCTGCGAGTGTGGGTATGACCTCGTGCCCCAGATGCAGAGCCGCACGCGCACCCCAGGCGGAGGCGCCCGCGGCGGCTCGGACTACGGCATGTCCAAAGAGGGCTTTTTACTCGGCGTCTTCGTCGTATGGTTTCTGCTCATCTTCGGCGAGTGGAGCAGGATCCGTCCCGAACTCAAGACGCGAAAGACCTTCAATCTGCTGACCGACAGCATGTTGCTCAGTCTGACCGACATGGCCGGAGCCCTGATCATCGGCGCGCTCGGGTGGATGGTCGTCTGGGTAATCTTGGCGTACGAAGGACGTCGCCTTCGTCCCTGTCCTAGACGCACGACGCTGGGCGTCACCGTGGTGGCTGCCGGTTTGCTCTATCTGACGCGCTGGATTGCACCGGACATCCACATGCAACATCTCGTTCAGGCCGTGGTGATCCTTGGCGTGGCGGTCTTCGCCTACTACGCCGGAACCCGCCATTGGCTCGGTAAATGGTAAGCTCGCCAGCGCGCGGGCCGGGTTTCTCTTACAATTTTCTTCGCACGTCTTTCCAAGTCTTGGCTACTTTGGCCTTTCGCGGCGCCTCTCCCTTCGCCGGCTCCGGAACCAGCACCGCATCCAAACGCCGCTGCGCGAACACGTCGGCAAACTCCTTGGACCGTCCGACGCCGATCTTGATGGTCATCCAACCGGCCGAACGCAATTCATCCAATTTCGATCCAAACGCCTCGGCGGATGCCGATACCAGCACATAGCCGACGGGAAACCCGTGCTCGGCCAGCCACTGTCGCGTGCGATCACTGGCGGCGAGCTTCCGTCCGGCATCTCCCGGTTCGGCCGCGACATACACGACGTTGTAATAGAATTGGGCCACCTTTTGGAGCTCGTCCGCAGCGTCGGGGAGCGGCTCGCCGGAAGCGGGATCACGCAAGGCGGTGACTTCGACCGTCAAGATCGGCATCCGCCGTTCCCAGACTGCGACGGTTGCAGCGGCTGCGGCCGTCACTCCCGAACCTGAAGCTGTGCGAACGACCAGCTGCTGGACTCCTCTCCTGGTCGGCACAAACCGCAACGCGGCCATTCCGCGCTCGTCCGTGACGGCCGTCGCCAGAACCTTCGCGTCCTGCACGAGTTCAAGAGAGGTGCCCACGGCCGGCAGCTGCCTTCCTCGCCGCTCCACCGTCAATCCGGCGTCGATCACGGCAGACTGCCTTGGAGAGACCAGCGCGTCGTGCGCGAACAGGCTCGCGTTCGGGACAGCTCCGGCCAGACCGAACTCCGATGGAAGGATCGCGAGACACCACAGCATCACGACCTTTGGAAGAACCGCCGAAGGCCATACGCCACGCGCGACCATGTTCAGGAAATAGGTCAGGACTTGAGTGCCGTGAGGACTTCGTCAGCGTGACCGTCCACCTTGACTTTCCGGAAGACGGCTTTGAGCTGGCCGGCGGGATCGATCACGAACGTGCTCCGCTCGATCCCCCAATACTTCCTGCCGTACATGTTCTTTTCCTTGTACACGCCGTAACTCTTCGAGATCGCCGCGTCTTCGTCGCTCAGCAACGGAAACGGCAGACCGTACTTTTTGATGAATTTCTGATGAGAATCCTGTCCGTCCATGCTCACACCGACAATCACTCCCCCGGCCCGGACGATCTGCGATTCGACATCGCGAAAATCGCACGACTCCTTGGTGCAACCGGGTGTATCGTCCTTCGGGTAGAAGTACAGCACGACTTGCTTCCCCTTAAAACTCTTCAGCGCGACCGTCTTGCCGTGCTGGTCCGGCAGAGAAAACTCCGGCGCCTTGTCCCCGACTTCCAATGTGCTTCCCATGATCCCGGCTCCTCCTTCAGAACGAAATGATCACTCCCGGGCGTCAGCGCGGTCCGCCGCCGAACGTGGGACGGCTGGTGGTGGTCTGATGCTCTTTGGCTGCCTTCGGCGATTCGGGATTCCCGAACTGATGCAGCGCCGGCGAATCCCAGATCACTTTGTCGCCGGGAGCCAGGTTCGCCGCGTCCATAAAATGCTTTCTGGCCTGCTCAGAATCCCCCAACGCATAGAGCGTAATCGCGTAATTATAGTGGGCGGGACCGGACTGTGGTGCCGCCGTAATCGCCTGGGAGAAATACGCCTTCGCCTCTTCGAATTGTCTGCCCTGATACGCCTGCGCACCCTGTTCGGTCAGCGTGACGGCCTGCGCCGTCGCCCCGGTCTCCAATGCCAGGGGGACCAATGGTTTTGGTTTGGATGTCGAGCAGGCGACCATGCCGACCAGGATCACCATGGCCAGGCAGATTATCAGACTGTTGGCTCTGTGTTTGGGTTCCATGTGCGGTCTATCCCTTCGCATATTTTTGTGTTTCTTCTTCGAAGGTCTTTCGGTAGAGCACATCCCACTCCGGACTCCCTTCCACGATACCCCTGGAATAGGACGTCAACTTGGCACGTATTTTCCTGTCGATGTCGCCTTCGGCTTCGAGCTCGGCAGCCAAGACCCGCTTGATCTGTTTCAGGACCCGTCCGTCGTCGACCGTCACGGCGACCAGGGAACTCTTCTTGACGGCCTGCAGAATCACGTGCGAGAGATGGTTGACCTTGTCGTCGCTCAACATGCAGCGTCCGCCTTCATGATGCCGCCGACCGACAAGCGAGTCTCGGTCCTCCCGTCACAACACGATGCCTCGCTCCCGGACCAGCTTCTGTTTGAGCAGGGTGAACATCTTCTGGTAATCCACGCGACCTCGCTGGATCTCCTGTTCATGGGCCTTCAGCATCTGCCGGACTTCGGCGTTCAATCGGTCCTCAACCGACAATTCATCGGTAATGACCGTTTCAAGCGACTCGGCAAACGATTTGCGAGGCGCCTGCAGCACGATATGACCCTCTGTTTCGAGCCGAACCGCCAACGACTCGGCCATGTGTCTGATCCGCTCCTTCGACAGACGCATCGGTTAGAGCTGCTCCACTCTGATGGTCCGAGCCTCCTCCATGACACGCCGCAAGATCGTCGCGTCCCCAAGGATCCGGCCGATGACGTTGACGCGGTCCGCAGGGACAGGATCCGATCCCATACTCATGGGGGTGCGCCCGAAGAACACCGCCAGGACCTGCCCCGCCCCCCAGAACGCGACATCACCCACCTTGAGCTGCGTCGTCGCGGTCTCGCGATGATCCTTCACGCCGTCGAGCTTGAAATAAAACTCCTCTCCCCAGACATTGACGGAGGCTTCAACCGGCAACGCCGCATAGACCTCCCGTGCCGTTCTGGTGGGTTTCAACTCCGCCTCGACCTGAACCGGTCCGACGGTGATGCGAATTTTCTTCGGTGGTTCAAGCGTCATTTCCGACCGGGCGACGTCAAGCGGTCCGCATGAAAACCCGCATCTATCGCGGACTCTAGCTTGTTTATCAGGTGAAATCAAGGCTACAATCGCGCCGCATGCTCACCTCGACATTCGTGCTCCTCAAAGGGGTCGGACCCGGCACCGAGCAGCGGTTCTGGCAGGACGGAATCGGCGATTGGTCCGAGTTCTTGAAGCGACCGGCCGTCTCCGGCATCTCTCCGGCAAGGAAAGCCTGGTATGATCGGGATCTCACCGAGGCTATGTCACACCTCGAAAGGGGACGGACGGACTTCTTCGCGACGGCCCTGAAACGCCACGATCATTGGCGCCTGTTCGAGACGTTTCGGCACCGGACCCTCTATCTGGACATCGAAACCACCGGATTGCCCCACGCCTCCGGGCATGTGACCATCGTCGGACTCTATCGAAACGGCCGGATGAGCAGTCTCGTGCACGGCGACAGCCTGACGGAGGATCGTTTGCAAGAAGAACTGGCACAGACCGATCTATTGGTTACATTCTTCGGCAGCGGTTTCGACATCCCCTATTTGCAAGCGACCTTTCCGAGACTGGACTTCCGAAAACCGCACTTCGATCTGTGCCCGGCTGCTAGGAGGCTGGGGTTACGGGGCGGCCTCAAGCACGTCGAACGCGAAGCGCAGATCCACCGTGACCACGATCTGGCCGGTCTGGACGGCTGGGATGCCGTTCGGCTATGGGAACAATGGCGGGGCGGCAGCGAGTCGGCCTTGAGCCTACTGCTCAAGTACAACGCCGCCGACACGCAAAACCTGGAGCCGTTGGCCCACCTGATCTTCGAGGGTTTGGCGGCTCGCTACGGGCCGCGCTCGGTCACGGGCACCGGCGGGCGCGGTCCAAAGAACCGATCGGAGGATTCGTGAATCGGCCGGAACATTGGATCGGCGCGGGCCGGACAGAAATCGGACGAGTCCGTCCGACCAATCAAGATGCGTTCGCCGCCCTGAACGAACGAATGGTCTGGCTGGTCGCGGATGGTATGGGCGGACACCCGGCCGGTGACTTGGCGGCCCACATGGCCGTCGCGTCCGTCGTGCAGGACGCCGAACGCTGTTTTCACCCCGCGTGTGGGATGACGGACGACCCTTCCCGTCTGTTGAGCGAATGGCTGATCGCGGCCAACCGGAGTATTTACGAACACGCCCAAGCTCAGCCGGGGCTCACAGGCATGGGCACCACGATCGTGGCGATGACGATCACGACCGCTCCGGCACCAGCGGCTCACATCGCCCATCTCGGCGACAGTCGTGCCTACCGTTACCGCGCCGGGACGCTGCGCCAGTTGACGCGTGACCATACGTTGATCGAGAACTATCTTCGCAGCGGACTGATCAACGAAGCGCAGAGCAAGACCCATCCGGAACGGCACGTCCTCACAGAAGCCCTCGGCATCGAGCGACACGTCACGCCGACGACAACGACGGTGCGGATCGAGCCGGAGGATCGGTTCCTGCTTTGCACCGACGGTCTGACCAAAATGTTGGACGACCGCGAGATCGCCGCCTGCCTTTCCGATGCCGAGGCAGACCCTTCGCGGATCTGCGACGCGCTTATCGACCAGGCGCTCGACCGGGGAGGTCAGGACAACGTGACCGTCATCGTCTGCATCTCCATGAGGTCAGTCAGCCGTCGACCATCGAACCATTGACAACACCAGATCGGGCATGTAGCCTCGATTCACGAGACGCGCAACGCTGAGAGGTGTGTCGGGCATGAGGATGCGACAACTGATTCGTCGAACAGCATGGGCTCTAAGCGTCGGCGCGATCCTATTGACCCCATCAGAACAACCGGCAGCCGCGGAGGACGACGGACCAGAGGCGGCAATTCGTGCCATGGTTCGCGCCAATGCCGACAAGGACATGGCCGCCCTATCGCGACTGATGGCCCACGACTCTGACATTATCAGCTACACAATCGGAGGGAGAAAATATGTCGGCTGGCCCGATATCGAGCGCGATATGCTCGAGGAGTTCGGCTCGGCCGCCAAACTTGAACTTCCGATCCGGGAATTGAAGGTTTGGACCAAGGGGGATCTCGCCTGGTACACGATGGAGTTGGATTACATCCGCACCGTCATGCAGGACAAGGGGCGCCAACGGGCCTTGCTGCCGTTGCGGGAAACCGGCGTATTGGAACGCCGCGACGGGCACTGGGTGCTCTTGTCCTGGCACGAATCGTTCCGAAACTCCGGCGGCGCCGTTCAACTGGCCGACGAGGAATCGCGTGGCTCCTCCGTGCGACCTGTCGCAGTCTCGCAGGACGGGGAAGCGGATCTGAGCGGTGAATGGGACATCCTTGAAGTCGAGGACAACAAGACGTACAAGGCCACACTGGACAAGGCCGGGAACGGACCGTACAGCCAACAAGGCGGACGTTTCGTTACGACAAAATTCGAGGACCGAGCCTGGCACGGCACATGGCACCAAACGGGTAATGACCGTGAAGGGGGCTTTGAGGTCCTGCTGTCCGAGGACGGTAGGCAAGCCAAAGGCGTCTGGTGGTATACGCGAGTGGGCGACAAGAAGAATATTCCTCCTCGGCAATGGGGGGGCACATATATATGGAAGAGGATCACCACGGCCTCGCCGAGTCAGTGAGCCTGCTACGATTTTAGCCGCAGGGTATCGATTCAGTCTCAACAAGAGCTCATGGGTTACGAGAGATTGCGGATAATTCGGCCTTAGGAGGTACCATGTTGCCAGCCTTCGTTGTGCTGTTCGTCAGCCTCTGCATGATACCGCCGGCCTCGGCATCCGGTGGACATGACGCGCACGATCACCACGCCGTTCCCACGCTGGCCAATCAAGTCACGACGAAGGTCACGATCGAAGACGATCTGGTCAGGCTGACGTTCGGGCCGATCGACCTGCCGTCGGCCCATGACGGCGACTTGGCCGCTTCCATGCCCAAGCATGTCTTTCAACTACCGAAGGACATGTATATGGTCGGATTCAAGTCCGAAGTCTTCACCAAAGACGGCACCCCGTTGCCCCGCAACTATTTGCATCATATCCTGATGCTCAACAACGATAAACCGAGCGTGTCCTGTCCCGGTGAGCCGTTGTTCTTCGGCGGTGCCGGTCTCGAAATGACCGAGGCGAAGTTCCCCGACGGCTACGGGGTGAAACTGGCCAAAGGCCAGAATCTCATGTCGGTCGTCGCCTTCTATCACAAGGCCCCACCCACGCGGGACGTGATGGCCAGCTTTACGATGTACATGGCTCGTGAGGACGCTCCGATTCAGGAGATGGACGTGTATCAAGTCGGCGTGAACGTGGTCTGTTACAGCAAGTTCGCCCAGCGCGGTCCCGATCAGACCGATGAAGGCATCGAGATCAAGCCGGGCGTCCAAGTCCATGCCGCCCCGCTGAAGTTTTCGATGGATGGTTGCGTTAAATTCGCCTATCCCCACGGACATGATGAATTGCTGTTGATCGCGTTGGAAAACAAGACTCGCATGGAGACCTTGTTACGAACCGTTCCCGATGTCTCCATGGACGGCACCTTCCTGGAGTTTCCTCCGCACCAGGTCTACAAGAACGGCCAAGGGTTTCCGGTGACGAAAACGGACGATTACGAGATGGTGATGGTCCATCATCATCCACTTCAGAAGAAAGAGGACCAGCACGGCATGGGCAACTATCTCCTGTACATGACTCCCGGTGCCTGTCCTGGCCCCAGCACGGCACAAGTCCGATAGTCCCCCGCCAGCTCCCTACCCTGGGTGCCGGCTCAGGTGAGCGCCGGTTTACCTTTCAACTCCTTCGGCCTCTGTTCGGCACCTGTCCCTTTTTGTGCAACTTTCAGTTCTGTTCACCCGCCCCCTACCAAAGCGGGAGCGGATTCCGGCCTATCTGGACTGTGTTTCCATCGAGCCCGTATGATATTCACTTACCCACCGACGCTTGCGGTCGACGACGATCTCGGACATGACCGGCCCGGCCCGGTCTCAAAATAGCCGGCACGATCGAGCGTTCTGCCGACGCGGGTCGGAACGATCTGGACGACCACGGTACGCCAGGGAATTTTTCGATGGCGCAGCGCATGCCGGTTTCGATCCTGATCGTCAACAGCCATCCTCAAGAGATCAAGCTCATCACGGTCGGTTTGCGCGGCTTTTTTTCTAACTGCCGAGTCGACGTCGCCTATTCCGCGGAGGAGGCCAGAGTCCTCTCTCAGACATACGCGATGGAATGGACTTTGATCGTCGTCGATGACGGATGTCTTCTCGGAAATGATCAGGGATTGATCGAAGAGCTCAAGCAGCAGGCCGCCCAAGCCTCGGTGATCCTACAAAGCGCTCAACCCGATACCGCCATGGCCGCTCACGCGATGCAGGCGGGCGCGGACTTTCTCCTATCGAAGCAATCTCCCGCGTTTCTCGCCGAGATCCTCTTCTGCGCCAGACAAGCATTGGAAAAGCAGGATCTCAAGATCGCCGTGGCACGCACGGAGGCGCGCTATCAACACCTGCTCGCCGCAATACCGGACATTTTCTATGAACTGAACGCCGACGGACAATTCGTGGCGCTCGGCTCGAACGTGTCGTTGTTGCTCGGTTATGCGCCGGAAGAACTCGTCGGCACACCCTATACCACGGTCTTTTCTCCGAAAGACCATGCAGCGGCCGCCTTCCGCTTCAACGAGCGGCGCTCCGGCTCCCGAACCACCCAAGGTATCGAGCTACTGTTTAGGGGAAAGCCCTCCGCAGACCAGCGCGAGAAAGTCGTGTCGGCGGAGGTGCGCGCGCGCGGTCTGTACGATCCGCACCGGCGCTTTCTGGGCACCATCGGGATCATCCGCAACCTGACCTCCGATCGAGCCGGGAGACATGCGGTTCAGGGCTCGATATCAGGAACAACCGGCGGTGACATGCCTCGGACGGTTATTCACCAGTTCATCTCGCTGTCCGAGGAGATCGTCCGACCATTGGAAGCACTGCGTCAGGAGGCCCAGATCCTCCTGGACACCGTACGTTCCGCCAATCTGGAAGACAAGTTGGTTGGTCTTGTCGAACAATCGACTGCCGCCGGCACCCTGCGGAACCGGCTTGTCGAGCTTATGCACACGACGGCTGAGCAATCCGCAGTCGGACGTACTATCAACGACCTCATTGAAGATGCGTTGGCGTCCTTGGCCGTTCACAGCGCCTGGCCGCTCACCGTCACGACGGACTATGCCTCCCAGTTGCCGTTGTTTTCAGGCGATCATGTGCAGACCGTCGAGTGTTTGCGTCAACTGCTGTCGGCCGTGCGAACCATGCTGGCCGCCAGCGGGCGGAGTCGCACGCTGGGTATTCGCACAGGCGTGGTCGGTCAAGCGGCAGAAGGAGCCGGTCCTGTGCTGTTCGCCCTACCCCCTCAGAGTGAAATCGAAATCGAATGTCTTGAGTCGGAAACCTCTCCCACGGAACAACCAGACAGAGCCGCTCAGCCGGATACACCGGATACGGTAGACTGGCCTGTTCTCTACGGTCTGGTTTCTTCACTGGGCGGCAGGTTGGACTTCTCTCTCCCCGCGACCGGGCCGCTTCGCGTCGTCATGCGTCTTCCCATAATCGCCGGAACACCGTCGGCCGAGGCCATCAAATCCGTTCCCATCACGCGCCGACGAGTCGAGGAGGACCGCCCATTGCCCCTCGCGCACCAGCGCGACGAAAAGGATCGCAGGGCCGCTCCGCGTGTCGTCGCCGCGCTGCCGGCCCGCGTGACCATCGGGTCGGCGGTCTGGCACGGCTCTCTCGTCAACTTGGGTCAGGGAGGCGCCTGTGTCACTCTGGCCTCAGACTTCCCCTCTTTCGATCAGCAGGCTGTTCAAGTCGTGCTGCGGACCATGGTCGGTACGCTGGAACTGGCCGCCTCGGCCGTCCCGCGCCAGGCCATCGATACGGCGAGGACGCAAGGAACACCGCCCGTTCGCCTGATTCTGATCTTCGAAGCGCCCAGTGATACGGAATCCTCTATTCTGGCGTCGTTGATCGAGGCCGCCCGAGAACAGTCGCTGAGCTTTTCCGTCGATGTCCAACTGACATCGACCACGGGAGATCGCGTATCTTCGGTACCCTATGGCGACGACCGACGGGAAACCGTACGGGTACCGTTGGTCCTTCCCGCTCGACTGGAAACGGAGCCGGCCGGGCAGGACCGTTTGATCGCCCGGGTGGTGGACATCAGCCGTCAAGGAGCGTACCTCGTCGTCAACGCCAGCCCCGACCGGCTTCAGGACTCTATGCTCCTCCACTTCGCTTCCGGAAAAATTTCGAGCCATTCGGGCCCTCACGAATCGGGTCCGCCGGACTTTTCCTTGCCGGTGAAGATCATCTGGTCGGCTCCGGATGTCGGCGCTTCGAGCGAGTTGCAACCGAGCCACGTCGCTCCAGCCATGCACGTCGGGGTCGGCTTCCTGCCGCTCACTCCCTATGCCGAGCGCGAATTGGCTCGCCTCGTTCGGCAACACCTTTCGGCGCCTCCCCTCACAAGAACTCGCGGCGAAACATCGATCGTCAGCATTCAACGGCAATGCCGAACTGCCCGAGGTCAGACCATCGTTATCGTCGACGATCATCTTGGACGGCCGATGGCGTCGGACGTTCCGGTGCTGATCATCGCACCAGGCTACGGTCAAACGTCGCGCGACTATGCCGGCCTGTCGTATTTTCTGCTGAGTCAGGGGCTGCGCGTGCTGCGTTACGACCATGCCAATCACCTCGGTCTGAGCGACGGGGAGCCGCAGAACACGACGCTACGAGGCATGCAAGCTGATCTCGTCAAAGTCGTCGAGTTCGTCCACCACACCTGGCCATCTGCCCGCGTCGCGGTCTTGGCCAGCGATCTGAGCGCTCGAGCGGCGTTGAAGATGACGGTTCAGACGCATCCGCTCGACTTACTGATGCTCCTGAATCCCGTCGTCGACGTCGGAGTTGCCCTGATGGCCGTCCATGGACACGATTTGATCGCGGATTATCGCTATGGCCTGCGGCGCGGGACCACAAATCTCATGGGCCTCAACGTCAATATTGACCAATTCGTGGCCGACGCCATTGCAGGCCGCATGACGGACCTTGGCTCCACTCTTGAGGACATCCGCCTCCTGCATTCTCCGCTCGCGATCATCAGCGGTCCACGGAACGAAGAAAGCCCGCTTCCTCCCTCGGATCTTCCGCATGATTTCCTGAGCGCCCTCAGCAGCCAGACACGGATCATCAGCATTCCGTCCCCCATCGCCGCCCGGTTCCATGCCGATGAGACGGAGTCCGCGGCATTCCGACAGATCCTCGAGCACATCACGGTCGCGCTGTCATGGCACCCGGTCTCCACCGACCTCGGTCCCGCGACCTCGGAGGGGCTTGCGCGCCAGCTCCGCTTGGAGTTGGAACAGACTCGCTTGCATCGCAACGTATCCCAGGTCAACCGCGACGCGCTGGGATTGGCCCATCTGCAACAACTGCCTCACCTCGCCAATGTTCATGAATACCGGAAACTCCTGGATGATCTGCATGTCCTCCTCACCCCGCTGTCCCCGGAAACGATCGTCGTGGACGCGGGTCTCGGACAGAGCGACATGACTCGGACGATACTGGTCAACCACTCCTATTGGACGAAGCAAATGATGCAGTCTCCGGAACAGGCCCCGCTCCTCATCGGATTGGGGCGCGATGCGGACCACGTACGGCAGGCGCGGCACCAGACAGTCCTACTGCAGCGAGAACTGGCCGGCGGAAAAGGCGGAGGGCTCACATCGATTCCTGCGATGAAATGCGCGTGGATGCGCACGGATTGGGCGCAGGCGCTGCCGTTCCGTTCGCAGTCGGTACACCGTATCGTCTGCAATCTCTCGTTGTCCTTTGTCAACTCGCCACATGCCGCACTTCGCGACTGGATCAGGGTGCTCCATCCGCAAGGCCGTCTCGTCTTTACGACGTTTCATTTTGACACGGACCTTTCTACCCTCTACCGACGACACCTCCGGCTGGCGAACCAGGATGAGTTCGGCGCGCAGCCTCAAGGCGTCCTCCACTACCTTGCGCGTCTGCGCGAAGCCATACGTCATGGCATCCTCCATACCTTCGATCACCACGCCCTGGCCTCTCTGCTGCGCCAGTGCGGGGCCCAGCCGTTTCGCATCAGTTCGATCTTCAATGGTCAAGCCCTAGTCGCCGTCGTAGGAAAACGGATTTCCTCTAGCTCCTTCTAGCCCCTCAGTGTATACTCCGTACATCTTTGAACATGGACTAACCTGAGCGCGCAACAGAGTCGACCAGACATTGAATTAGGACTTCTGCCTCCCGGGTGACATGTCGATACGACCTGCGAATCCCGCATCGGACAGTTTCCCGACCACTGAATTTCTCGATCAGCTGACACGATTTTCCATCGACTTGGGCGCCATGACCGATTTGGGTCCCTTGAGCAGGCGCGCCATCCAAGAACTCTGTCGAGTGGGAGGCGCAACACAAGGGGCTCTTTATCTTCTCGACCGGGAGCATGAACATTACCGTCGAGCAGCTGCGACGGACTCATCGACGGCACTCAGGTTTCCCGAATCCATAGCCTTGGACCATCCGATCCCGCATCGACTGGCGTCGCCGCAAGCGGAGGTGGCCCCGCATCATTCTCCCACCTCCGGTGGATCATTCGCCCTCGAATCTTCCGACGAGCCAACGTTGGTGGCCATGGGCATGGCGCTTGCGCTGCCACATATCAGCCGCGGACAGTTGATCGCGTTTTCCTTGTTGGACTCGGCACAGCCTCGCGGTCACGAGGCCTCGTCTGTCCGTGCGCTGTTGGCCGTCCTGACACAAACGGCGACGAATGCGGTTGATCGACTGATGCTCTATGAAGACCTGCACCGTTCCCACCTGCTCATGAAACGAACGGACCGCCTCAAGTCATTGGAGACGATCGCCGGCGGATTCGCTCACGAGATCCGCAATCCCTTAACCTCCATCAAGACCTTCATCCAACTGGCTCCCGAGCGCAAGGACGACCCGGACTTCATACGGGACTTTAGCCGTATCGTGCTCGACGACGTGTACCGGATCGAACGACTCATCGACGAGATCCTCGACTACGCACGATACATGGAACCCAAACTCACTGAAGAAGACATCAACGATATCGTGTCGTCCTGTCTCTACTTCATCGAGGTCAAGGCCGACACCAAAGGGATCAAGATCGAAAAAGAGTTGGCGTCGAATCTGCCTCGTGTCATGCTGGATCGTCAACAAGTCAAGCAAGTCTTCTTGAATCTATTCTTGAACGCCCTGGACGCCATGGGAACAGAGGGCGGCTTTCTGCGCGTCCGCACGAAACTCTTGAACAGACCCGGCGGAAGAGTTTGGGTGCAAGTGGAAACAGAGGATACCGGAGAAGGTATTCCGGAAGGCAATCTCGAGCACATCTTCGATCCGTTTTTCACAACCAAGCACGAAAGCGGCGAACACGAAGGGACCGGGCTCGGATTGACGATCGTGCACCAGATCATCCAGGAGCATCGTGGTGAGATCCAAGTCCGCAGTGTGCCGGGACAAGGAACGACGTTTCTCGTGAACCTGCCCGCCCTGTCGTCATAACCGGCTAGAGACGGAGTGATTGCCAGCGTGAAAAAGCGAGTCCTTTTGATCGACGACGAATCGCGGGTTCGCGCATCCTTGAAGGCCGTCCTCGAACCTACCTACGAAGTCATCCAGGCCGCCGACGCACAGGAAGGGCTCGACCTCTACCATAAGGAAGCGCCCCACCTGATTCTCCTGGACGTGATTCTTCCCGGTACGGACGGGCTGTCGGTACTCCAGTCGCTGCGGTCGGAAGACTGTCCGGCCCCCATCATCATGCTGACCGGCACAAAATCGGTGAAGACGGCCGTGGATGCCATGAAGTTGGGAGCGGCGGATTACCTGTCCAAACCGTTCGACGCGGAAGAACTCCGCATCGTGGTGGACCGCGCGCTCAATTCCAAGGAGCTCGAGCGAGAGGTCCGGACCCTCCGGGCGCAAGTCACGCAGCGATACGCGTTTCACAACCTCATCGGGAAAAGCCGTCCGATGCAGGAGATTTACACCAAGATCGAGCAGGTCGCCGACAGCCGAACGACGGTGCTCATCACCGGCGACAGCGGAACCGGAAAAGAATTGGTCGCCAAAGCGCTGCACTTCAACAGCGGGAGGCGAGATCGTCCGTTCGTCGCGCTGAACTGTGCCGCGCTCCCCGAAACCCTGATCGAGAGCGAATTGTTCGGTCATGAAAAGGGGTCCTTCACGGACGCCACAGCCAGACGAGTCGGCCAATTCGAACTGGCCAACAGCGGCACGCTGTTTCTGGATGAAATCGGCGACCTGAGCGCCATGACTCAAGCCAAGTTGCTTCGCGTCCTTCAAGAGCGGGAATTTACCCGGATCGGCGGTGTCCAGGCCATCAAGGTGGACGTCAGAATCGTGGCAGCAACCAACAAGAACCTCGAGGAGCTCGTCAGGAAAGGACAGTTTCGAGAGGATCTCTACTACCGCATCAACGTCATCGCGCTCTATCTTCCTCCGTTGCGGGATCGAGGCGAAGACGTCCCGTTGCTTGCCAGACATTTTCTGTCGAAGCGTATCGAAGAGGATAACCGACCGCACCAAGAGTTCTCTAAGGACGCCATCGACCTCCTGACACGGTATCCGTGGCCCGGCAACGTCAGGGAGATGGAGAACATCATCGAACAGGCCTTCATATGGTCAAAAGGATCCGATAACGTCACCCCGGAGCACCTCCCGACGATCGTTCGTAACGACAGCCGCTCCTCGTCGTTACGCGACGATACCCTGGCAGGTCGTCTGTCTCTTGAAAAGGCCGTGATGGAGTTCGAGCGTGAGATCATTCTGGATGCCTTGAAAAAGAACAACTACATCCAAACTCACGCGGCGAACCAACTGGGCATCAGCCGCCGCATGCTGAAATATCGAATGGACACGCTGGGAATCGGCAGGCCGGACAGCGACAGCAGCGGTGAAGCGGACCCTCCTGTGCAGGAATAACACATTCCTTTCATATAGTGAGTGGTTTTTGCAGCACTCGTGCGGAATTGCTCGTCTGATCGACAGCGTATTGTTCGGATTGTGAACCCATATATAGCGTTTCGATTTCGCTCGACCCCATGTGCTCGGAGTTCTTCAAGTATGCGCCATAAATGGCTGAAAAGGAATGAGAATTGCTTAGTGACACTGCAAAACCCGCATAAATGAGACAACCGATGCACGTTGCGCTTCCAGAGAATACCTCGCAGGCCAAGCCAACGGTACTCGTCGTCGACGACGAAGCTGGACCACGGGATGCGCTCAAAGTCATTTTGCGGCCTTTCTTTAATATTCAAGCAGCCGGATCGGCCCGAGCCGCGATCGACGTCCTCAACTCGCAGCGGATCGACCTCATCACTCTCGATCAGAAACTGCCCGATCGCCAAGGTCTCGACCTGCTCCAAGAGATCAAGCATGACCACGCAGATATCGAAGTCATCATTATAACTGGCTACGGGAGCCTCAAAGCCGCCATGGATGGGATCCGTCACGGGGCGGCTGGCTACCTCCTGAAGCCCTTTAATGTGACGGAGTTGGTCACCTTGGTGAACCAGACGCTTCACAAGAAACGACGCCTGGACTATCTCCGCCGCTTCGTGCAGTACCCGGAAGCGATGTGGGAGTCCGAAGCGTCCTGTGCCGCGACCTGGAACGAGATCCGGGCCGGCTATGCTGCAATCTGCCCCCAGCCGGATGAGACCGCCTCGGACGAAGGCGCAGACTTCAGATCGCTGCTTCCCATGCTCTCCGACCTCCTTGAAGCCAAGGAACGGGAGCTGCTCAACCATTGCAGCCGGGTCAGCTTCTACGCCACGCTCCTCGCCAACCGGATGGACCTGACCGAAGGGGAGCAAAAGTCCCTGGCTCTCGGGGCCTTTCTTCACGACATTGGAAGAATAGTCGCCGGTCCCTGTCATTTTGCCGACGATGCGATTCGAAGCCTCGGCGGGACACAGGATCACACACGCCACACAGAACTCGGCGTCAGAATGATCGCACCGCTGGGCTTACCGGCGGAAGTGGGGCAAATTATCGGGTACCATCATGAACGGTGGGACGGAACCGGGTACCCTCACGGCTTACAGGGTGAGGGCATTCCGCTTCTCGCACGGATCGTGTGTCTGGCGCAGGCCTTCGACCACCTGACTGTAGAGTTACCGGACCGGAGTTCTCTTTCTCTGTACGAGGCCTGTGATTTCATCACCGCTCACACCGGCGACTATTTCGACCCGACCTTGACCGCCCTGTTCGTCAGAGTGGTGCAGGAATGCCAAGCCTCCCTTCCAGCAATGGCGATCGCCACCAATCCATCGAGACCACCTCACGCCTGACGGCGTATTTCTCGGCGCTCGTTACCGGCCCCTGCAATCAATTCGGCCGCCGTTTCACGGATCTTGTTCGTCACGGTCGTCCCCGCGAGCATCCTGGCAATTTCGTCTTCGCGGCCTTGCCCGTCGAGCAAGGCTGCCCACGTCGAGGTCCGCCGGTTGTCCGTTCCCTTTGAGACCAGGAAATGGTGCTCCGCCTGGGAGGCGACCTGAGCCAGATGGGTGATGCAGAACACCTGATGATAGGATCCCAATTTTCGCAGTCTCATACCCATCGTCGCTGCCGCAGCCCCGCCCACGCCCGTGTCGATTTCGTCAAATACCAAGACCGGAACATGATCCCGTTCAGCCAGCACCGTTTTCAGTGCCAACATGATTCTGGAGAGCTCGCCGCCCGACGCGATGCGCGCAAGCGGCTTTGGAGGCTCCCCAGCGTTACTGGCCAGCAGGAATTCCACGCGATCAGCGCCGGCAGGGCCGAACTCTTGCCCTTCCCCCTCCTTGGAAACCAGCACCTCGAAGGCTGTCTGTTCCATCTTCAACACGGCCAGTTCAGCTCTGACCGACTCCGCCAGACGCCTGGACGCCTCTTTGCGCTTCTTGGAGAGCCGTTGAGCCAGTCCCTGGACTCGTTTGAAGGCTTCCTGAACGGCCGCAGCCCCTTCGGTTGTTCGGGAGTCCGATTCTTCGATCGCACGAAGCTCCGCGCGAGCCCGATTGCCCGCGGCAAGAACGTCTTCGATCGTCCCACCGTATTTTCTCTTGAGGCGTTGGATCAGGTCCAGCCGGCTCTCCACCTCGTTCTGTCTTGTCGGGTCCGCGTCCATGCCATCCGCGTACAGTCGGAGCCGACCGGCCAACTCCTTGAGCTGAATCGTGGCACCCGTCACCGGTTCGAGACAATCCTCCATGGTCTGATCCGTATGCTTCAGCTCGGCAAGCAGCCGACCCATCCGCCCCAATCGCGTCAGAACACCCTGCTCATCCACTTGCAACTCGGCATAAGCCCCTTCCGCCAGTTCACGCAGGCGATGGGCATAAAGCAGCCGCTGCCGCTCCGCCTGGAGCTGTGCGTCCTCGTCCGGATTCAAGCCTGCGTGATCGACCTCCTGAAGCTGAAAACGGAGGAAGTCTGCGCGCTGCCCCCTGTCGGCCCCCGCACGCTGAATCGCCTCCAATTCGGCAAGTCGAGATTTCCATTGCCGGTAACCGGCTTGGTACTCTTCACGCAGCCGTTCAAGAGATCCGAATGCGTCGACGGCCTCCATTTGCGCTGTTGCGGACAACAGAGATTGTTGCTCATGTTGGCCGTGAATATCGACCAACGTGCCGCCGAGTTCCTCCAGCGTGCGTAAAGGGCAGAGGCTGCCGTTCAGGTAGATGCGGTGACGTCCCGTTCGAGATAGCACCCGCTTCAAGATCAGCTCGGATTCACCGGCTGTAACCGCGCCGGCTGTGCGGAGACGTTGCAGGACCGGATGCGCATCAGAAAGGTGGAATGCAGCCTCAAGTTGCGCCTCTTCCTCTCCTGAGCGAATCTGCTCGGAGGAACCACGGCCGCCGACAAGAAGGCTGATGGCATCGATCAGCAGAGACTTCCCGGCTCCGGTTTCACCTGTGAACACGGTAAAGCCTGCTTGGAATGAGAGGCGAAGCTCGTCAATGAGCGCAAAATTCTTGATGCGCAACTCGGCGAGCATGGTGGCGAGTGAGCAATCTCCCCTGAGCCGTCGACGTCCTCTGATGTGTGAGCCCGGATGGTGTCCTCAGAAAACGGCGGGCGATACGGCGACCCACTGACCCACACGCGACGGCACGGACATCCAGACGCGAGGGGAGCCCGTTCGGAAAATCGTGTCCCGCCGTTACGCGGAGCCGGCGTGCTGTGCCAGCAGCGAATCGATCATTTCCTTGAATTGGCGCTTGGGCCTTGCACCGACCAACTTCTCCACGACCTGTCCGTTCTTAAAAAACAGGATCGTCGGAATGCTCATGACTTGATAACGTCCCGCAACCTCTGGATTTTCATCGGTATTCAGCTTGCGAACCTTGATCTTTCCGGAATATTCCTTGGCGAGTTCGTCGACAATGGGTGCAACCATTTGACACGGCCCACACCACACGGCCCAGAAATCGACCATGACCAGTTCCGAAGCCTTGATGACATCGGCTTCCCACGTTGCATCTTCGACTTTGAGCGCGTCACCTGCCACGTCACACCCTCCTTCACATGGTTATAGACTCAGTTTTTCTCATCTGTTCATCGTATACCAGCGATCTTCGACGAGTCAATCGAGCCGTTCACCCGATAGTGTGTCAGTTTGCCATTAGAAACGCTGCCGCGTGTCGTTCCCGCAGAAGCGGGAATCCGGTCAAGGCCTGCTCCTCAGCATGGAGTCTTGATCGAGCACCGGATGTCCGCCTTCGCCGGCATGACGCAACAGGAAACCGATCAACTCCCGTTCACCAGGACCACTCAGGCGGTATACCGAACCACCATCCGTCCGGTTTGGACTTCCGCCAGGCGGTCTGTTGGGGCCAGAGACGAGCCACGGCCACGGAATCGAGCCTCGTCGCCAATTCGGCGGCGATGTCGGCCTGCTGTCTTGCGCCTGATTGGATGAGTTCTTTGGCAATGCGCGACAACACGTCGGGAGAATCCACCAGGTCCTCCGGCTTCCCCGTCACCAGTCCCAGATAGAGGTGCTCCAACGGCACCCACTGATCCGTCCGTGCGAGAAATTCCACATAGGCGTCCAGCGCCTGATAGACGTACGTGAGGTACAAATACGCCTCCACGGAAGGACGTGCATCGACCTCGTGTCGACAAGCATCGATCGCGCGCCGAAAGTCTCCCGCGGCCAGATAGATCTTTGCCCGCTGAAGGTCGGTAAAATGCCCGTCCTGCCCGGCGCCTCGCGCGTCGATGGCTCCACTCCCGCAAAACAGCAACACGAGGCATACGAATGCGGCCAGCCGTCCGCCTCCCGAGCTTGAGAGAAGCCTCTGCCTCATCATGTGTCCTTTCGACGAAGGCCGGACCTCATCAACGCATTCCCGCACTGGTGTCCGGAACCACTGACTGGGGACGGCCAAAATGCCCTCCTGGAGCCGCCCACGGCAGCCCTTTTTCGCCGTAGAGCAGCGGGCTCAGAATGCTGCGAACGACTGTGGTGCCGAAGTTTTCCGTCCATCCGATCCCGGTGAGGCTGAACATGAAATTATACTGGGCGCGATCGGGAAATTGCAGATAGTACAGCCCCAATGACCAGCACTTGCAAGGGTTCTGATACAAACCAACCATGTCGTATTCGGGACTCTTTCCGGTAAGGATATCGTAATAGGCCTTCGCACCCAGAGTCCAACCCCACGGCGTACGGAATGCGCCCCCAGCCGTGACGAACTGGATTTCCTCGGTCGGAACAAAGACTTCATTGAACGAGATCGGGTTCCAGACGTCGCCTCGGCGCACAATATTTCCATTCTGCGCATACCGCTGTCCAACCTCGACATACCAGTTATTGGAATCCTGAACGCGGAAGTCCGTGTTGAATTGGCTGAAGGTGCCGCGGTAGGGATCCACGAACGCGTCGACCGTCACGTATTGGTTGATCACCGGCTTCTGCTGCGGCGCCGTGCCACCCTTGTCGAATGTGGACACGGCCAGTTGCGCAACTGTGTACTGGGGCAGATTGTTTCCGATGATGGCATGCACCCAAAAATCCGACAACTTCTTCCCGTTGATCGAAACGGTGGCCGGCTGCAGCGGCTGCGTGACCGTACCCACCGGCGGCACGGCGCCGGGGGTGAAGTTCATCGCGCTGGTCTGCACGCCGTCGACGTGGTAGCTCTGCGCAAGCGTCAGATCGAGCCAATTGAAGCTCGTGTGTCCGTTCTGCTCCAGCACGCGGCTCCGAAGCATGTACGTCAATAGGTTCTTCTTCGGCAAATCGTCGACCTGGTCGATCTGCGCAATCTGTGATTGGTTCGTCTGTGGGACATACTCATACATCGCGCTGGGTTCGAGGGTGTGCAGCACGGCATGGCCGCCACCTGCCACGAATCGGCGGCTCAGCTTTGAGCCTGCGTCCAACGCAGCCCAGAACGTCTGGCGGCTGATGTTGCTGGTACTGTCAATCCCCCGCGAATAATACACTTCCCGGAACTTGGCCTGCGGGCGGAAACCCACCACATGGCCCACGTCGATGATTTCGGTGGACAGTCCTGGCAGAAAGTCGATGCGGTTTTCCGTAAAGCCCTGTTCGCGATAAAAGTATACAAAACTCGTGTCCGTACTGAGCAGAAACGGCGATTTGAAGACAGTCGTATCAGGAAGGCTGTAGCCGATCTCTGGCAGCCGTTGAAACGTATCGCTACCTCCGGCTTGCAGCGGTTGAAGATATTGGCTCCAGAGATACATGTTCCCATAGGGCAACCGGTGCGTCCCCAACAAGTTGTTCTCGTTGCTCGGCAGCGCCCGCTGTGCGCCCGAATTGCTCAACTGTTGGAGGTACTGCGGGTCGGTCACCAGGTTCGCCTGGACGCGAAGCAGCGTATTCGGCGTGAACTGTTGGGTGTGCGTCCCGGTGATCAATGCCCGGGATTCTTGAGCTGGCGTTCCCGATGCGGCGGCGCCGGAGACGTTGGGGAGCTGCGTCTGCTGAAGCGCGCTGACGAACCATTGTCCGCGTGAGAGGCGGTCCAAGACGTATCGATACTCGAAATCGCTCCCATACCCCAGCTTCGTAAAATAAAACGGAGAAACCGTGAGATCCTGGCTCGGATTGATCGCCCAAAAGAAGCTTTCCTGAAGATGCCAGCCGAAACGATTGTCGTAGCCGATCGTGGGGATGAGAAATCCGGTCTTTCTGGGCGACAGCGGATAGGTCATCGTCGGCAACGGAAGGACCCGTGCGTCAAGGACGCACAGCCATCCTCCTTTGAACGCCAGCGCGTCTCCGGCATTGAGATCGAGATCCTTGAACTGGAACCGCCAGGCCGGCGTCTCGTCCGGCTCCGCATCGCAATTCGTGAATCGACCCTCCTTCACCCGGTAGTGATCTTCCGAGAACCGCTGCATCAAGCGTCCGTCAATCTGGGTATTGGAGGCTTTCAGATAGAGTTGGCCGTGGGTCACGATGCCCGCTTCCGTATTGATGTTGAGTTCGAGTCGGTCCGCGGTGAGGTCGCCTCGGGGATCAAGCAAACGGACATGGCCGGTCGCGATCAGCACCCCAGGAAGGGCCTGAATCGTCATATGATCCGCCGCGAGGCGCAACGTCCCCTGACGGACGAGGACCGACCCCTCGGCCTCGTATATCTCCTCCTCTTTCAGGTAGTCGATGCGGTCCGCCGTGAGGTCAAGCGGAGCGGAGCCCGACGACGGCAGTGCGGTACCGGTCGGTTCATCGGCTGCTATGGCGGCGCCGGGAAGGAACAGGAACAGCAGGATGGCGTACACCAGGCGCTTGCGTGCCCCAGCGAGAGTCTCCGCCATTTCAACCCCGAAGAGGCGACAGCCCACAGCCACGCCATGATGCCTTCACCTCTCCGATCAGCATGAGGGATCCCGTGACGCAGATTACATCCTGGGGAGCGGCCAACTGCCTCGCCAATGCCAGGGCTTCGCCCGCATCGGCCGTCACCGATGAGGGTATGGTGATCGTCCCCGCCAGTTCGTCCCGCATTTCCTCGGCCGCCGCGGACCGGGCGATCGACGCGCGCGTCAGCACCACATGATCCGCGACGCTGTTCAACGACGCCATGAATCCCCTGTGATCCTTGTCGCGCATCATTCCCAGCACCACAATGACCCGGGATCCCGGACGGGTCTCCTTCACGGATCGCAGATACGTCGCCAGGGCTGCCGATCCTGCCGGATTGTGAGCGCCGTCAAGCAGGACGTCGGGGCGGGCTTCCAGTGTTTCGAGCCTCCCTTCCCACTGAACGCCGCCCACTCCCTCGCGAATCGCCCGTTCGCATACCTGAAACCCGCTCACGGCTTCGGTGAGTGCAATTGCGCAGGCGGCGTTGTCCACCTGGTGTGCGCCCGGAAGTGCGCAGCGTAACCCCAGGTATCGACCTCGTTGACTCTCATAGGTAAACCGGTCGGGGGTGCCGTCGATGCGGAATTCCCGATCCAAGGCCGATACGGGGGATCTTCTCTCATGGGCGATAGGCTCAATGGTCCGCATGGCATCTTCCGTCATCCGACCGAGAACAAGCGGAACCTTCTCTTTGACGATCCCCGCCTTTTCGAATGCAATCGCGGACACTGTCGTCCCAAGATATTCCTGGTGATCGAGCGCCACGGTCGTGATGGCACAGGCATCGGGCTGCACGATGTTGGTCGCATCGAACCGGCCGCCGAGCCCCACTTCGAGGACAGCGACATCTACCCGCGCCTCGGCAAAATACTGAAAGGCCAACGCCGTGGTGCTTTCAAAAAATGTCGGCTGGAGATCCGCGCCCCCCGCGTCCCGCACCTCAGCGATGACCCGACCCACCGCCTCCTCCGGAATCATGACTCCGTCCACGCGAATACGCTCTCGGAATTCCACCAGATGCGGAGAGGTGTACAGGCCCACGCGATAGCCCGCAGCCCGCATAATCCCGGCGGCCATGGCCGCCGTCGATCCCTTGCCGTTGGTCCCCCCGATGTGAAGCGACCGATACCGCCGCTGAGGATTCCCCAGGCGCTGCGCGAGCGCAACCATCGTCTCCAGCCCCAATTTAATGCCGTGCTTCTGAAGACCGAGAAGGTAGGCGACCGCAGCGGAATAGGTCATGATGCGCGCCGAGGAGAAGGAACTCGCCTAGAAATGCGCGACGAGGGTGCTTAACGTTTCTTTCAGATGTTTCCGCTCGACGATCATGTCGATCATGCCATGCTCCAGCAGGAATTCCGCACGCTGAAATTGGTCGGGCAATTGCTGCTTGATGGTCTGCTCGATGACGCGCGGCCCCGCAAACCCAATCAACGCCTTGGGCTCGGCCAGAATGACGTCCCCCAACATCGCCACGCTGGCGGTGACACCGCCGAAGGTCGGATCAGCCAACAGGCAAATGAACGGCAACTTGGCTTCGCCCAGCTTGGCGACGGCCGCGGAGGTCTTGGCCATTTGCATGAGCGACAGAATGCCTTCCTGCATGCGGGCGCCGCCCGACGTCGTAACCAAAATGACCGGGAGTCTGGCTTCCAAGGCGCGATCGATGGCCCGGCAGATCTTCTCGCCGACCACCGAGCCCATACTGCCGCCCATAAAGCCGAAATCAAACATGCACAACGCGACACGCCGGCCGTTCATGGTGCCCTCGCCGATCACCATCGCGTCTTTTCGACCGGTCTTTTCCTGCTGCGCTTTGACACGGTCCTTATACGACTTGGTATCCTCGAAGCTCAGCGGATCCTGTGGAGCCAGATCGGCATCCCATTCCTTGAAGGTCCCGAAATCGATGAGCAGCGTGATGCGTTCCGTGACGGAAATGGGAAAATGATAATCGCATTTCGGACAGACCTTGTTGTTGCGGTCAACCTCTTTGCGATAGACGATTTCCCGACAATGATTGCACTTGAGCCACATCCCTTCGGCAATCTTCGATCGCTTGGGACTGTCCGTTTCGGATGGCTTTTGCTTCTTAAACCACGCCATTCGCGCTTGTCTCCTACGGGGCCGGATCGAGTCGAATCCTCGCGGCCTTCGCCGGCCACCGTGCCGGCCGATGGGAGCGGAGAATACCATAGCCGGCCAGATGACGCACGTAGTTTCCCCCTCAGTGACGCGCCACAACGGCAACGGAAGCGGCTCAGCCGAACGACGCAACGGAATAGGTCAGGCCGCGAACGTGCCGACGTTCCGGCTACAGCGGACGTTCGCCCATGGCGATGCGGAAGAGCATGGAAAGACCCAATCCGATGCTGCCGAGACCGGCGAGGCCTTGCACCGCGAGGAGAGCCTGTCGTCCGAGCGATAAGGACCAGACCACCGGAAGACTCAACAACAATCCGATCAGCATCATGCCGATGATCGAACCCAAGCCGAACACCGCGATGTAGGCGAGCCCTTCCAGAACCGTGCGCGACGCGGCCACCACGACGAGCACGAGTGCGGCGGAGCCGGCAAGCCCGTGCGCCATGCCGATACACAACGGTTTGAGGGAATCACTCCACCAATGCGCGTGCCCATGGCCGGAGGTCGCCGCATGGCTGTGCAGATGCTCGTGTCGATGCCCTCCATGATCATGGCCGTGGGAATGCCACCGCTCTCGGAGAACGCGGACGGCCAGAGTGCCGCCGAGTGCTATCAGCATGAGACCGACCGCGAACTCAGCCGCGTTCGCAACCGACTCCGGAATGCTGACCTGCAACGCCAGTGCGACCGCTCCCACAAAGAGCAGCACCAGCGTATGCCCGAGCCCCCAACTGAATCCGATGACACCGGATGCTCGCCACGAAGGTCTGGTCGCGAGCACGGTCGACACCGCAGCAATGTGGTCGGCATCGAGGGCATGCCGCAACCCCAGAACAAAACCAAGACCGAGAATCGTGAGATAAGAAGGATCCGTCATGATGCCCCGAAAACGGTAAGGGGCAGGTGGGTATCGGAAACCGGCCGGACCCGCGGCCCCGTCCACCCAAGAGTGACGATAACACGCGGGCACAGGGTAGAAATCGGCCGTACTGTGAGCTCAGAAGCAGCCGGGGTCGGCCGCCGAACCGTGGAGCGACGAGCTGACGGAGGGAACGACCGGTCGTACGGTCGACCGTGCTCAGCCTCCGCGGGCATGCATCTCCAAATGAGGATCCGCGCGCAACTGGTCGATCCCGATCAAACCGCCTTCGCGCAAACCAGCACGTTCAAGCGCCTTTCGTTCTTCCGCGCCCCGGTCCTTTCTCGACTCCCAGCCGGCCCGTATGAGTGCGCGCATATCGTCCCCCGAGAGACCGTCGCGCAGAGGCTTGCGCAGATCGGTCCCCGTGGTGCCGTACAGACAGCGATACCACATGCCGTCCGCCGTCAATCTGCTGCGGTCACAGGACGAGCAAAACGGGGTTGTCGTCGAAGGAATGACGCCGAAGGTCACGCCATCCGGAAGACGGAACCGCTGGGCCGGGGCGGAACCGCGCTCCGCAATCGGTGTAATGATGCCGTAGTGTTTCCCGAGCGCGTCCAGGATCGCATCTCGTGACAACACCTTGGCGGGCTCCCACTCGTTCGCCCCGCCTACGTCCATATATTCGATGAATCGCACTTCGGCCTGGTAATGTCGACCGAATTCGATGAGGGAGACCAGCTCGTCGTCGTTAAAGCCGCGGATGACGACGGTGTCGAGCTTGAGCCCCACGAAGCCGGCCGGTCCGACGGACTCGATCCCTTCCAACACCCGGGCATGTTCGTCGCGACGAGTCAACTGACGGAACCGTTCCGGCCGCAGGGTGTCCAGGCTGATCGTGATGCGGTGCAGTCCCGCTTCATACAACGACTGAATCTGATCCGCCAGGAGAATGCCGTTGGTCGTCAACGCGATCTCGCCGACCCGGTGATTCTGCAGCAGCAGCCGGATCAACCGCGGCAGGTCGCGCCGGAGCAGAGGCTCTCCTCCGGTCAACCGGACCTTGTTCACACCCACGTCGGTGAACAGCTCCGTCAGCACGGCCATCTCCTCGAACGAGAGTAGGTTCTGCCGAGGGAGCCACACGTACTCTTCTTCCGGCATACAGTAGGCGCAGCGGAGATTGCAGCGATCGGTGACCGACAATCGCAAGCTGCGCAACGGCCGGCCGAACGTATCGGCCACCGCCGGATGGAGATCTGTGTGCATCCCTCCCGTTTCCATCGCAGACGTCCTACCGTCTCCCATCATGTAATCAAAGCGGAACGGGCAAGGCCGAGACTGCAACCGCCGAGACACAAAGCCGACCGAGCGCGCAACCGGGCGCAATCGGCGCGAGCTTTGTCATGGATGTTCTTCCACCCACACTTCCCCGCTCGGAGTATGTTCCAGCTTCCAAATCGGCGTGATCTGCTTGAGCTCGTCGATCGCCCACTTGCAGGCGCGGAACGCATCAGCTCGATGCTCCGCCCCCGCGATGATCAGGACGATGTTCTCTCCGATCGTGATCTCTCCGTAGCGATGGACGATCAGCAGCTCGCAAATGTCGAAGTCGGCCAGGGCGCGGTCACGAATCTCCCGCAATTTCTTCTGCGCCATGCCTTCGTAATGCTCGAACGTGATGCCATCGACATCGCGCCCCTTCGAGCGATCCCGGGCCGTGCCGAGGAATACGGCGATGCCCCCGATACGCTTCGAGCGGCTCCGAACGCGGTTGATCTCTGCGTCGATGGAGAAATCGTCGCGCTGGACACGGACGAACTGGGTCTCATCCAAATGCGGTTCCGTCGCCCCTCCCCCGGCAAACGGCGGGAGCAGGGCGACCTCGTCACCATCGCCTATCGCCGTGTGCTCGTGAACGATCTCCTGATTCACGGACACGAGAATCCTTTTCTTCCGGATCAATTCCCCGATCATCGGATAGGCCCGATCGACCAGCTCGATCAAATCCTTCACACACCGTCCGCTGGGCAACTCCAGCGATAAGGAAGACTGATTGCCTGCCAGGGATTTCGTCATGCCGAACAGCTTGACCGTGATCATGTCCCCTCTGTCCCGTCCGAAGTCTTTCTCTCGCGCTTGTATGTTCCGGACTTGCCGCCTGATTTCGAGAGCAAACAAATCTCACTGAAACTCATGTCTCTGTCGATCGCTTTGCACATGTCATAGATCGTCAGGGCCGCCACGGATGCCGCCGTCATCGCTTCCATTTCCACCCCGGTTTGGCCGGTAGTCCTGGCCGTCGCGGTGACGGTGATGGAGCATCGGCCGTCACGATCGGGTTGAGAGTGTTCCGCAAAGCATATGTCCACACTGGAAAGGAGAATCGGATGGCACATCGGAATGAGGTCTGGAGTCCTCTTGGCTCCCATGACCCCGGCCACCTGGGCGACCGCTAAGACATCGCCCTTTGCGATCTTCCCTCGCTGAATTTTTTCAAGGGTTTCGGGCTGCAGGAAGACTTTGGCTTGAGCCGTGGCAAGACGCTCGGTTTGAGCTTTGGCGCTCACGTCGACCATCCGCGCGCGGCCTGCTTCGTTGAAATGTGTTAACTCAGCCATTTTCCTCGCGGAATCAGCCGGTTACGACTGCGCCAGTCGGTTATTATAGGAGCCGGCCCAAAACGGAGTCAAGAGACGCACTCCGGAGGTAATGGGTCAGTTTCCTCTTGCGTCAAGCTCGCGAAGGCGGGCATCCACCCCTCGATCAAGGCTAACTGCTGAAGAGAAGGTCTTGACTGGATTCCCGCTTCCGCGGGGATGACAGACTTCAGTGCGTCTGGATGGCAAACTGACCCACTGTCACTCCGGGCCCTGCCACATGGGAAGCCCTGCGTAAGAATATCCGTATTCTCGCTCTTCGGTTGACACCCAGAAATCCAATCCCGGACAATGCCCCCCATGGTCGGCAAGATCGTCATTGAACGGTTGGAATTCCAAGGACGGTGCGGTGTGACGAGTGAGGAGCGCGATCGGCCCCAACCGTTGGCCGTGGACCTGGAGCTGGATTGCGACACAACATCAGCGGCCGCTTCGGAGGATCTGGCCGACACGATAGACTATGCCAAGGTCCTGGAGCGGGTCGAAACTATTGGTGCAACAGGGGATTGCGCACTGCTCGAAAGTTTGGCCGAGCGGCTTCTGGCCATGTTGTTTACGGAATTCCCCATTGAACGAGCCAGACTCTGGCTGAGAAAACTGGCTCCGCCGGTCGCGCAAACTACCGCATCAGTCGGCCTGAGAATCGATCGGGTACGGCCTGCCTACCCTGTCGCCTCACAGATCTTGACCCCCTCACGCTTTCTGCTGCAGCACATTCATCGTTTACCGAAAGGCCGCGTGCTGGATGTGGCGTGCGGAACAGGCCGCCACGCTCTCTATTTGGCGAATCTGGGATTCGAGGTTGAGGCGCTCGACCGGGATGCCGACGCCCTCTTCCATCTGGCATCGACCGCGAAGCAACAAAGTCTGACGAACCTCATCGTAAAAACCGTCGATCTGGAACGTGCGACCGACGATCGGCCGGAATTCGCCCCGAACCGGTATGACGTGATCGTCGTCTGTTTCTATCTGCATCGGCCCCTCTTTCCCTGGTTCGTCGACGCGCTCAAGCCGAACGGGGTCCTGCTCTATGAAACCTTCACGATCGACAACTACCGGCGCCATCGTCACCCGCGCCGTTGGGAATTTTGCCTCGCGCACAATGAACTGCTGCGTCTGACTTCCGCCCTTCAGGTGCTTTCGTACGACGAAGGAGAACATGTGACGAATTCCGGCATCGACACGGCTTTCACTGCGCAATTGCTTGCGCGGAAGACGCCCTTCCTCTATTCGGACGGTGGATCGGCGTCATGAGTCGCATCGATCTGCACCTGCACACCACTCATTCGGACGGAAGTCTCCGGCCTTCCGAGGTCCTCGCACGGGCGAAGGCCGCATCCGTCACAGCCCTGGCCATTACGGATCACGACATCACATCCGGGCTCCCCGAGGCCATTGCGAGCGGTGAGACACTCGGCATCGAGGTCGTCCCGGGAGTTGAGATCAGTTCATTCGATGGCAGAAGTGAATTGCACATCCTGGGCTACTTTGTCGATTGGCAAGACCCGATCTTCAACGACCGGTTGGCGTCGTTGCGCGCCAGCCGCCACCGCCGCAATCCTCTTATTGTGGAACGCCTCCGGACCGCAGGGCTGGAGATAACCTACGAAGAGGTTCAAGCACTGGCCGGAACGGATGCCGTCGGCAGGCCGCACATCGCTCAACTGCTCATGAAAAAACGCTATGTGACCTCGGCCAAGGAGGCGTTCGACCGGTATCTGGCGGAAGGCCGCCCGGCCTATGTGGCCAGAGAACTCCCGTCCCCCTCGGAGGCGATCGGCTGGATCCGAGAAGCCAAGGGTCTGGCGGTCCTGGCTCATCCTACCTGGGTCAAAGCAGTCGGTTCCGAACTCGCCGTCTGCATTGCAGAGCTAAAAGATCAAGGTCTGGCCGGTATTGAGGTCCATTACAGCACCCATACGAAATCGCAAACCGCTGCCTACCTGAACCTCAGCCGCCAATTCAATCTCCTTGTCACCGGAGGGAGCGATTTTCACGGCGTCACCAAGCCAGACATCGAAGTCGGAGCGGGACGGGGCGATTTGCACATCAAGCCGAACCTTCTGACGGCAATGAAAGAAGCGGCAATTCGTTGACTCTCCAACCCGTTTCGCTACACTGAACCCGGTTCAACATCACCGAGACCCTACCCGATGTCGATGGCCTGGAACTGGCTGGTTCCGCACATTGTCGGTATGCTGGTGGCGCTCCTTGCAGGACCGATTCTCGGCAACCTGGCGGCCATTCAGAGTCTTTCCGTACCGCCTTTGTCTCTCAGTGGCGGTGCGGCCGTTCGCCTGGGCGCGGATGTGGTCGCGCTGGCGCTGCTCCTGTCCCTCGCCTTGAACGCCTATCGGGAGATCCCGGACAACGGCCGGGGATTCGGCTTTCTCAAGCATTTGATCATCCCGCTTGCAGTCTTGACCACCGTCATTTACGGAGACAAGGCGTTTCGCGGGGTCGGATTGCCCTTGGTGGAACGCATCGGTTCGGTTCGCTATCTCTGGGCTTACACCTTCGGAATGATCGCCTCCGGTCTGTGGCTCACCGTGATGTGGCTGAGGCATCTCAACTCATTGCGGGAAACGTTCTGTCCTGTCAGGAACATCAAGCGTTCCGGCCTGCGCGCCGCGTCTAATGACGCATCGGGCGAGACGGACATCGACCGCGTGCAAGACGACGCCCCGCAGGGCGGTCCGACCGTCGTGGTTCAGATGGGAACCCCTCCCCCCATGCTCGGTCGATACAAAGTCCTGAAAGAGTTGGGACGAGGCGCCATGGGCGTCGTCTATCTCGGCAAGGATCCGACCATCCAGCGATTCGTGGCGATCAAGACCATGCGCCTGGACCAGATCGACGACAGCACGAAATTGCAGGAGGTCAAAGCGCGTTTTTTTCGCGAGGCGGAATCGGCCGGACGACTCTCCCACCCCAACATTGTCACAATCTACGACGCCGGCGAGCAGGATGAGCTCGGATACATCGCGATGGAAGTCTTGGAAGGCAGCTCTCTCAAGCCATGGTCGCGACCGCCGAACTTGCTCTCGGTCGCGGACGTCGTGCATGCCCTGACCACCGTGGCGGAAGCCTTGGACCATGCACATCAGCAGGGAGTGGTCCATCGGGACGTCAAACCGGCCAACATCATGCTGACCAAAGATCGGATCGTGAAAGTCATGGACTTCGGCATCGCCAAGATGGCCTCGAGCAGCAGGACCCAGACCGATCTCGTGCTAGGTACCCCGACCTATATGTCGCCCGAGCAGATCGCGGGCAAGAAGGTGGACGGACGGTCCGATATCTTTTCGCTCGGAGTGGTCCTCTTCGAGCTGCTGACCGGCCGCCCGCCGTTCACCGCAGACAACCTCTCGGCGCTGCTCTTTGCCATCGCCCACCAGCCTCACCCGCCATTGAGCGAGCTGCGAAGGGATCTGCCTCCGATGTTCCAGGAAGTGCTCGACCGCGCACTGCAGAAGGATCTCCCGCAGCGATATCGCCGCGCTGGGGAGTTCGCGTGGGATCTCCGAGCCTGCCTCCAGAGCCTTGCGGCCTGAGCGGGGAACCCATGTCCATCCGGACCGTCCATAGTGTCAGATCAGATGTGGGACTGAAGCGGACGCACAACGAAGACCGTTTCCTGGCCGACCCTGCGCTCGGGGTCTACGCCGTCTGTGACGGGATGGGCGGCGGCAACGCGGGAGAGGTGGCCAGCACGCTGGCCATCGAGACCATTCGTACTCGTTTCCGAACCATTCGACAGGATGACGACCGCGTTTCGCTTGTTCCAGACGCCAATCTTTCCCCGAATACCTATCGACTGGCTGAGGCGATCCGCGCCGCAAACGAAACGATCCATGAAGCCTCGTGGACCAACCCAGCCTATGCCGGCATGGGCACCACCATTGTGGCCGCCGGCCTGTCGGAAGGCCTCCTCTCGATCGCCCATGTCGGAGACAGCCGGCTCTATCTCATCCGCAACGGCAGAATCGACGCCTTGACGGCGGATCACTCCTGGGTCGCCGAACAGGTCAGGCGAGGTCTGATGACGGAGGACGAAGCCGAATGCTCCTCCAAGCGCAATATCGTCACCAGAGCGTTAGGCGTGGGGCGAGTGGTCGACATCGATCTCGGAGAGATTCCGGTCCGACACGGCGACCGGTTCCTTCTCTGCTCCGACGGACTGACCCGGGGAGTTCGTCCGCCGGACATCCTTCGCACCGTCGAAATGGCGTCGGACATGGAAGACTCCACCGATCGGCTCCTCACCATGGCCAATGCGGCAGGAGGCGACGACAACACGACCGTGCTTCTGCTCAGCCTGTTCGACGAAGTATCGAGCCCGTTTTGGCGGCGCTTGACGCAACGATGGTTTCCCATGGCTTCCTAATCCGGCGCGAGGAGACTTCCCATGCCCGACACGGCGGCCGCACAGGCCAAACTGCTGGTGAAATTGCAGGGACAAGGGTCGCGCACGATCCAGATCGTGAACGAGCTGTTCACCATCGGCCGGAAAGCCGGGAACGACCTGTCGATCGACGATCACACCGTGTCAGGCCATCATGCCCGGATCGTCAAAGTCCAGGCCGTCTACTTTCTCGAGGATCTCAAGAGTACAAACGGGTCTTCGGTCAACGGCATGCGCGTGGACCGACATCAGTTGCGGGACTCGGACGTCATCACGATCGGCCAGCATCGGATCATTTTTCAGGAGCCGGCGGCTCCGACCGCAGCGGCATCGCCACCGTCTCCCGTCGTGGATGAAACCATGGTCATCAGCGCCGGAGAGTCGCGCGCCACGACCGCATCTCCCTCCCCGAAAGTCATCGTGACCCACGGCAGCACGGACCAGCCGGAATATCTCCTGATCAAGCCCGTGAGCTCGATCGGTTCCCAGCCGGGCGCGGCCATCCGACTGACCGGCTGGTTCGCGCCGAAATCAGCCGCTCAAATTATCCACCGGGGAGGGGCCTATTTTGTGAGCCTGGCACAAGGGGGGAAGGCACTGCTGGTCAACGGACGCGGCGTGACGGGGCAGCAACAGCTCAAGAACGGCGATCACATCCAGGTCGCGGGCGTCAGTCTGACGTTCTATTGGCTTGGCCCAACCAGATAGCTGCGATCGCACTTACGGCTGGCGGAACAACAACACGCCTTTGGGCAGCGTTTGGTAGCAGCGGTCGGACACGTCCTGCGCGTGATCCTGTAAACACTGCATCACTCGGCCGTCCCCGGGTCTCATCGTCGCACACAATCGCCTCACATCGTCTCGACAGGCAGACAGGGTACGGCTCCGATCCTCTTTCCATTTCACAAGCCGCTCGCGGACCATCACTTGGCAAGGCGGCAGCAGGTCTTTCATGCGCCGCTCGAGGCATCTGAATGCTCCTACCCCTTCCATCCCATCGGGACACACCTGCGCGAACTCCGCATCACATTTCAATCGCGTAATCTGCGCCGTGCGGGCATCGCCGATTGGGAGACTGCTTCGGGCCTCGCCGGACGGATCGGAAGGGCTCTGCTCGGCCGGTTGTGCGGCGGGCGGGATGGGAGCGACGACACCGGGAATGGACAGGTCCAGGCTCGGCTCGGCGGGAACCACCGGAGCCGCGGAGGCGGCCCGTGCTTGATGCAACGCGTCTCCGGCCAATTCCTCCTGCGTCGGAAGACTCGTGGCCACGGCAAGCCAAACCGAGGTCAGTCCAACTGCGGTGATCGCCCCGGCCGCTATCCGACTCCACGCATCCTGTCGCGCCACGATTCTCCCCTGCCCTGTTATGGGCCAGCATAAGACAGAGGTTCTGAAAAATCGATGAAATGTCGGGATTCCGCTCGAGTCGAATCGGCTTCTACGGGTGTGGAGGGAATCGCGGTCTCGGTAAGACGATGAACCTCGCCTATCGGAGCAGCAGGGACCGGAACGGATCGTCAGGAGTCGTGATGCAAGTCGGCTAGTTTTCCGGGGCCTCTACGATATGGTTCTCGAATCGCGTACAACCTTCGGCGAGAAGCCGATTGGTGAGCATTTCGCCGGGCCATTCGATGGGAAGATCGGCCGTGAATACCCACACGTCCGGCGAGGTCCAGACCGGCCCGTGTTCATCCGGGAGTTCCGGATCGAACAAATCCGTCCAGACCGGCATATAGACGCCATTGCCGCACTGCGTATGGAGATGGACGATCGTCCGTGCCCGGACCAAGGGATCGAGATCGCGCCAGACGGCGGCCGTTTCGTCCGCCAGTCGGTGGAGCCGCACGGCATTCTGAGCGTCGAACATCGCGTAGGCGGCATAGACGGGGGCTTCGATCGAATCCGGCGCATGCGCAAGCTCGGGACACTGTTCCACCAAACCTTCCAACAGAGCCCGCCGATGAGGATCCTCGAGAGAATCTGGCAGCCCCGCGTCTGGGACTCCGATCAGTTCGAACAGCAGAAACGCCGTGTTCTCGACCGGTGGATACAACCGGGCGGCAAACGAATGGACGCGCTGGGAATCGGCCACGGTGCTGAGATGTTCATTAAGGGACTGCAGGCTTAGCGGTTCCAAAGTCGCATCCGTGAGCAACCGAGCTTCGACGCGCACGACAGTTCCGGACGGAAGCCGCAGATGACGGTGCAACAGATCAGCCGTCGCCACGGGGTCGATCTTCAGCTTCAAGGGATGGGTGAGATTCGCCTGCAGCGGCAGTTCCAAGGCGGCCATCACGGCATAGGACAACTTTTCATCCGCTGGGCCGTCCATCAGAATGGCACAAGAGGCCTCGGCGACCAGGTCGAAGAGCCATTCCGCCATGTCTTCGTCGAGCGCCGCCAGTACCGTCAACAGGTCATGCTCGCGTCCCTGCTCGAGAAAGGCTTGCAAGGTGTCGATGGCCGCATCGGTATCCCCGTGATCGTGGCGGCGGGCGTTGATCAAGTGAATGAGATCTCTGGTCAACGGATCGGGTCGGGACCAACCGAGCATCATAGCTTCCTCGGGATGTGGGGACTCACTCACAGTGAACCATGTTGCCAAACTTTTGCCCGGGGAGCAAGCGTCGGAGCGGTTCGGCATCGCTCCCCGTACGGCCGCGACCAAGCTCCGCTACTCGCCGATAACTTTCACAAGGACCCGCTTGCGCCGCCGCCCGTCGAACTCCCCGTAGAAGATCTGTTCCCATGGCCCGAAATCAAGCCGGCCGCCGGTGATCGCCACCACGACCTCCCGTCCCATCAGCTGACGTTTGATATGGGCGTCCGCATTGTCTTCACCGGTTTCATTGTGGCGATAGGAGGCGCCGTGGGGAGCCAAGTCCTCAAGGAATCGATCATAGTCCTGCAGAAGCCCCGCCTCGTCGTCGTTGATGTACACGCTTGCGGTAATGTGCATGGCATTGACGAGCACCAATCCTTCGGTGACGCCGCTCTTCCGCACGACCGCTTCCACTTGCCGAGTGATGTTGATGTACTCCCGACGCGTCTTGGTTTCGAACCAGAGCTCTTCACGATAGGACTTCATGCCGTACTCCCCATCCTAGCCCGATATTGTCGTCAAACGAACGGGACGGATGCAAGACCGGGCACAATCGGCGAACTGCGGGCTCAAAAACGATATAATGGTGATCAGAATGTCCGATACATCTTCGGCAGCCTTTCCGAGTCATGAGGGATCGCTCTCGCGCGGGGCCCGCCTGGTCCTGCGTCAGCGATACCTCGCGCGGGACCGTAAAGGACGAGTCGTCGAAACTCCCGCTCATATGTTCAGGCGCATCGCCGCGGACGTGGCTCTGGCAGAACGACGCTATCCGGCCGGGGATCGCCTTCCTCGGTCTGCATCGCGTTTCTCCCATTTGATGGCGAGCCTCGACTTCCTTCCCAATTCACCGACGTTAATGAACGCCGGCCGGTCTCTTCAACAACTCTCCGCCTGTTTCGTCCTGCCGGTGGAGGACTCACTGTCTGCCATTCTCGAGAGCGTGCGTGACCAGGCGCTGATCCATCAATCCGGCGGAGGAACCGGATTCTCCTTCAGTCGACTCCGTCCGCACGACGACCTCGTGGCCTCTACCAGCGGCGTCGCATCCGGTCCTATCTCCTTCATGCGCATCTTCAACCTCACCACCGACGTCATCAAACAGGGAGGGATGAGACGCGGCGCGAACATGGGGGTGCTTCGAGTCGATCACCCCGATATCCTCGATTTCATCGAGTTGAAGAACAATCCGAGGGAAATGACCAATTTCAATCTATCGGTCGGTCTGACAGACGCCTTCATGGAAACTCGGCGCCGTAACGGACGCTACGCCCTGTTGAATCCCAGAACCGGTCGGCCCGTCCGACGGCTCCCCGCACGTCTGGTGTTCGACCGCCTGGTGGCCGCGGCTTGGACCGCCGGCGAGCCGGGCGTCCTGTATTTGGACACCATCAACCGAGCGAACCCGGTCGCTCACCTGGGCGAGATCGAAGCGACGAATCCTTGTGGTGAACAGCCCCTGCTGCCCTACGAATCTTGCACGCTGGGATCCATCAACGTGGCGCGGTACCTCTTGCGGAGAAATGGCCGAGCGGAGATCGACTATGCTCGCCTGGCCGAAACCATCCCGCTCGCCGTCCGCTTCCTGGATAACGTCCTCGATCGCAACCGCTATCCTCTGCCCGACATCGAAGCGGCCACGCTGCGGACCAGAAAAATCGGTCTCGGGATTATGGGCTTCGCCGATCTGCTGATCGCATTGGAGATTCCATATGACACGGAAGAGGCGCTGCGCACCGCTTCGCGATTGATGGCCTTCGTCCAATCTCATGCGCATGAAGCCTCTCGACGACTCGCCGACGAGCGAGGGCCGTTTCCCGCCTACCCGGGCAGCGGTCTCGCTCAGCGGCGCGATCCGCGACGTCACGCCACCGTCACCACGATCGCCCCCACCGGGACCATCAGCATCATCGCGGGATGTTCTCCCGGCATCGAGCCTCTCTACGCCGTCCGAACTGTCCGGACCATCATGGACGGGACTCGCCTTATCACGCTTCATCCGGCTTTCCGCAGGATGGCACGAGCGGCCGGTCTGGATATGGACCGCTTGGTGCCGCGACTGAGCGAGGAACCTTCGATCCGGCATTACTCCACGATTCCGTCACATCTTCGTCGTCTGTTCGTCACAGCCCACGACATCGACCCGGCTCATCACGTCAGAATGCAAGCCATTTTCCAGCACTACAGCGACAGCGGGGTATCCAAGACCATCAATCTGCCGGCCACCGCCACCCAAGCTCAGGTCGCCGATGCCTTCCTGCTCGCCTATCGATTGGGATGCAAGGGCCTCACCGTCTTTCGAACCGGCAGTCGCGCGGAACAAGTCCTATCCTGTGCGGTGAGTCAGACCTGCTGAGAACGGGTCCGCCGTGGAAATCACTGCATAAATTGACAGGGTTTGAGGTTGGTGATAAGTATTTCCCTCGCGTGAGGGGACCGAATTCGATTGTCCTGCCTGGAGGTGTTGGATGGCCGCCCGTCAACCGGAACCGGATCTGGAGTTCACGGAAGAAGAGCTGGATCAAACCGCCGCCACCAAATCGACGGCTTCGATCAAACCGCCCAAGAAGAGCGGAGGGGGTCGGCCGCTCCTGTGGATGTTGCTCCTTCTCTTGATCGGGGGAATTGGCTACATCGCTATGGAACCGGAGCAATTGACCGAGTGGCTCGCCCCGCTGCTTGGCGACAGCGTTCCCAAGCAGAATGTGCCTCCTATTGCGGCTTCTCCACGCCCCCAACAAGAAGACCTTCCCGGTGGGCTCCCGACACCCGCACCGACGGCGCCCACTGAGACGGCTCCGGCTTCTCCCGATGACCAGGCATCCATGCCGCCTACCTCTGCCACTTCGCCTCCGGCCGCACCTCACGCTGTTCCACCGATGGACGCACCTGCCTCAATCACACCGGGACGGATGCCTTCATCCCCGCTGTTCGCGGAGGGACAGCGAGTCACCGTCATGGGTAATCCGACCGCCCCGGGAGAAATGGTCGTGCTGACTCTGGATCCGGCTGGTGCGAAACCCGGTCCGTCGATTCGTCCTGGATCCACTCTCAGCATCCTTGACGGAGATCTCCAACCGAGCGGCTGGGTCTATTCCGTTCGCTCGGACGACGGGGTGAAAGGTTGGGTCTCGGAGAAGCGGCTCCGTATGAAATTCTAGCCCTCCTCGCGTGATTGAGCCGACCCTCCCCCGGAGGGCACGACCTTCTTTCCGACCGCTCTATGCTATAATCCTCCCCGCGTCAACCTCGCTCTTCCGGCAGTACGGCCTTGTTCATGAATCAGCTTCGTGCCCTCATTTTCGATTTCGACGGTGTGATCGCCGATACCGAACTCCTGCACTTTTCCGGCTTGCAGAAGACGCTCCAGGAGATCGGTATCAACCTGACCGAATCCGATTATTTCACCAATTACTTGGGCTATGACGACCGCGGGTGTTTCCTCGCAGCCCTGATGGCCCACGGCAGACCGATCGACCCGGCGACGCTCGGACAGTTGATGGAGCGAAAGGCCACGGCCTATCTGGAATCCGTAAAGGACCACCCCGTCATGTTTGCCGGGGTGGCCGAACTCGTCCGGGAAGCCGCGGCACGCCATCCATTGGCGATCGCCTCCGGCGCACTTCGTCACGAGATCGAATACATCCTGGAGCAGGCCGGACTCCGGAAGGAGTTCAGCCACATCACCAGTGCGGAGGATGTGACCAGAGGCAAACCAGATCCGCAACCGTTTCTGCTGACCCTGGAGGCTCTGCGTCGATTGCACGATCCCACGTTGACCGCTGGCTCCTGTCTCGTGATCGAAGATTCCCTGCCGGGGATCCGAGGCGCCAAGGCTGCAGGCATGAAGGTACTGGCCGTCGCGAACACCCACACGCTCCAAGATTTGCACGAAGCCGATGCCACGGCTCCGAATTTGGAACAGATGGGCCTGTCGGAAATCCACTCCCGTGTGTGGCCTTCACGATAAGGACGGCCACAGAATGAGAATCTGCTCGCTGGTCCCCGGAGCAACAGAAGTCGTCGCCGCACTCGGCCAGGCGAGCCGGCTTGTCGGCATCAGCCACGAGTGCGACTTCCCCCTCTCCGTACGTCACGCCGCCGTGCTGGTGGAGCCTTGCATCGAGACCGCCTCTGCCTGCAGCGCGACCATCGACCGCGAGGTCAGGACATTGGTCTCGACCGGCCGGCCGCTCTACCGCCTGAACGAGCGCGCATTCGTCGCCTCCGAGCCTGACGTGGTCCTGACCCAAGACCTGTGTCATGTGTGCGCGGTCACGCCCGATCAGCTGACGCGGGCGGTTGATTCCCTGCCCGCCCCCCCGACCTGGGTGACGCTCAACCCAACCACGTTCGAAGACGTCATCTTCGACGTCGAACGGATTGGTCTGGCCATCGACCGGGCGTCGGAAGGCAAGCAGCTCGCCGCGTCGCTCCGCACACGCCTCGCGCTGGTTCGGAGCGGCCACGGAATCCGAAAACCGCGAGTCGCCTGTCTGGAGTGGTTGTCTCCGCTGTATGTGGGAGGTCATTGGGTTCCGGAAATGGTCGACCTGGCCGGAGGCCTCGACGCGCTCGGCCAGGTCCATCACCCGTCCCGGCCGGTGACGTGGGAACAGGTTGAGTCCGCGAAACCCGACATCGTGATCCTGATGCCCTGCGGTTTTTCCGTCGAGCGGGCATGGAGCGAACTCGCCGCGTTACGGCAAACAGACCGGCAATGGTCTTCCGCGCTCGCCTCCTGGCCGCTGACCTTCGTCGTGGATGCCGCGTCCTATTTCAGCCGACCAGGCCCCCGGCTGGTGGACGGAGTCGAATTGCTTGCGGCCCTTTTCTCAAACAGGTCCGTCGCGAAACTCGACGACGCGATGGTTCGAGTCGTACCATGCTCCGTTCCGGGTACCACCTCATCCCTATGACGATGACGGCCAAAGAAGCTCAGGCGTTCTGTACGGAGCTGACCAAGAGCAGCGGGAGCAACTTCTACTACTCCTTTCTCTTTCTTCCTAAGGCCCGGCGCAACGCGATGTATACGATTTACGCCTTCTGCAAAGGGGTCGACAGCGCGGTCGACGAACCTCCGCCCGGCAGCGATCCCAAGGAGGAACTGCGGCGCTGGCGGACCGAACTCGACGCCGCCTATGAGGGGACACCGACCTGGCCGCTGATGATCAGCCTGGCGCATCATGTCGAGCAGCTGTCGATTCCCAAGGCGTACTTCGAAGAACTCATGAAGGGCGTGGAGATGGATCTGAGCACGACACGCTACGCCACCTTCGACGAGCTCTCGCTCTATTGTTATCGGGTCGCGTCGGTGGTCGGCCTGATATGCTTGCACGTATTCGGACCGACCTCGGCGCATGCTCAGGACTATGCAGTCGATCTCGGTATGGCCTTTCAGCTCACGAACATCTTGCGTGATTTGGGCACGGACGCCGAGCTGGGCCGTATCTACCTGCCACAGGAGGATCTAGCCCGTTTCGGCCAAACAGAAGCCGATATCCTGGGGCGCAAGCCCACCGCGGAACTCTGCGATCTCGTGGACTTTGAAGCAGCCCGCGCACGCAGCTATTACGCAAAGGCGCAAGCCTCACTGGACGGCTTACCGTCCTCGGATCGCCGCGCGTTGACTGTCGCGGAAATCATGCGCGCCATTTATTCAGAAATTCTCCGACGCATCGAACAAGGGGACCAGGTCATCTTCGGTCCTCGTGTCAGACTCACCACCTCGGAGCGCCTGCGATTGGCGGCCGGCGTCTGGCTTCGCAGCCGCTTCTCGTGACCGGTGCCGGCCATCAGACCGTCCTCGTCCTCGGCGGCGGACCGGCCGGACTCGCTGCAGCCTACTATCTGGCGGAACAGGGTCTTCGAGTCGTGTTGCTTGACCAGGCCTCGAGCCTGGGAGGCGGGTTCGTCGACGAACGGCAGCCGCCGCCGGCCCTCCTCGGATGCCACCACGCCACCTGGCGGCTGTTGGCGGCCTTGGGGTCGACCCCGCGTTCGCCGGAGTTTCAGCAAGCCGGCCTCGAGTTCCGCCTCCCCGGAGGCCGCATCGTCCGGTATCCGCACAGCCGGTTTCCCACTCCGTTGCACAGCTTGTTCACCATCGGACGCTTTGCCGGACTCTCGTGGTCTGCCCGGTGGCGCCTGCTCTCGTGGCTTGAGGAACTCTGGGAAGGGTCGTCCGAACTGGGAGCGGATCTCGAACATCGTACTGCGCAGGAATGGCTGACGTCGCTCGGTCACGAGGTCTCTCTTCAACAAGCCATTTGGAATCCGCTTGCTCAATGGCTCACGGGGAGCGATCTGCGGATGCTGTCCGCCGATGCACTGACCGGTGCCCTGACGCCGGTTTTTCTGCGGCGATCATCGGACAGTCGAATCATGATTCCGCTCCGATCGCCCAACGGCTTTTTCATCGAACCGGTCGTCGACCGCCTGCGCCGAGGGGAAGCAACCTTGCGCCTGGAGACGCAGGCCTCGCAACTGCTCTATCATCAGGAACGTGTGACGGGGATTCGGCTCGTGGACGGCACAGTATTGGAAGCCGACTGGTACGTGTCAGCCATCTCCTACCGTCGTCTCACCGCCCTCTTGCCCGAACGCTGGCTGACACGCTTCTCCTACTTCCAACAGCTCAGCGAACTGACCCCCATTTCCCGCGGTGTCGTCCGCCTCGCGGCTCGAACGGTCATCAACACTCCAAGGTTCATGTTGCTGAGCGAAGGACCGTTCCAACGGGTTCAGGCTCAGTCCACGGAGGACCGGCATACCCGCTTCACGCTGGTCAGGAGCCATGACGGAAACCGGCATTCGGCCACCGGAGAACAGGCCGCGGATCTTCTCCGAGCTACTGGACTGCTTGATCCGTCCACCGTCGTCCCGACGATCGTGAGCGATGAGGTCGGCGATTCGGCGTTGTCGCTGACGCCAGGAACCAAAGTGCGCCGCCCCATCCAAACCAGTCCCATCGCCAACCTACTGATCGCGGGAGCTTGGACCGACACAGGCTGGCCGGCGAATCTTGAGAGCGCGATCGTCAGCGGAGAGCGTTGTGCTGCAATCATTTCGGGCAAGGGACTCCCGGCTTATTGACAATCTGCGTGCCGCCTCCTAGTATGCCTTCGCGCTTCTTCTCCGGCTGAGAAACATGACTCTCCCAGAGCTCGCCAAATCCCTGCACAACTGCCAGCAATGCAAGCTTGCAAAGCTCGGCCGCACACAAGTGGTCTTCGGCGTCGGAAATCCGCACGCCAGCATCATGTTCGTCGGTGAAGCGCCGGGATTCAACGAGGATCAAAAAGGGGAACCCTTTGTCGGCGCGGCGGGAAAACTCTTGAACGACCTCCTCCAATCAGCCAATCTGTCCCGCGATCAAATCTACATCGCCAATGTCATCAAGTGTCGTCCTCCGAACAACCGCGACCCGGAACCGGACGAAGTCGAAACCTGCAAGCCGTTTCTCATGCAACAGATTCAAATGATCCGTCCGAAGCTGGTCTGCACGCTCGGAAACTGGGCGACACAGACGCTGCTGGAGCGGAAGGTCGGCATCACGAAGGTCAAGGCCCAGGCCTTCTACATGAAGGACTTCGTCATCTTCCCGTTGCTCCACCCGGCCGCCGCGCTGCATCAGGGCAATCTGCTCGACACCCTGAAAGAAGACTTCAAGAAGCTCAAGGAGTTTCTCGACCGACACACGCACGCAGCTCCACCCGAATCCCCTCAACCAACCGCCTCGACGCTCAACATCGAACCGACGCAGCCGGCGCAGATGGATCTGTTCGGTACTTAATTCCTCATTCCTCTCTCCCTGTTCGCCAATTATCAGTCACATCCAAGTTGGTCGCTTGTAAATCCAGAGACTCGCCGCTATTCTTATAAACAGAGGCTCGCGAACCGATATCCTTCAAGGCGAGGTCATCATGTCTTCCGCAAAAGAACAGATCGTCAAAATCCTTCAAGACCAGCCGGACGACAGCTCATACCACGAGATCGGGTCAGGTCTTGCAATCGAACAAACAGTCCTACCGAGCTTGCTGATCACCTTCCTCAAAGTCGTCCGCGGTGCTGACCCGTGCATCGGGGCTGGGTTTCTTGCCGTCGTGAAATCCCGCACCCAGTGCGTTCGTTCAGGACTGCCGTCGTCCTTCACCTGTTGGGCTGGGACCCGACAAGCCGAAACGAGCGACCGTTGCTCTTCGATAGCAACGGTCGAGACTGTACTGTTCGAGGCTTGGCGAGTTTACAGGATTGAGCGAGCGAGGCTTAGACGGGTGGCCCGGCAGGTGTCTTCGACGACGCGCAGTCCTGATCGGACGTGCTTTATGTTTTGGCCGATTTTCCTTCCGGCGCTGCCGCAGAAGTGGATTCAGCCGCCTGTTCTTCACCCTCCCCATCTGATGGCTTCTCCTCCTCCGGCACGTCGAACCACTGAACCAGCATCTCGTCCCACCACGCCTCATCGACATCAGGGCCCGGATCGTTGCCGAGAAACGAGACATCGTCTTTGGTGACGGCAGAATCAACGAGGTGCGGTTGAAACTTGGCCCGATCGATCACTTCCTTCGTGGCAAAGCCGCCGATGACCCAGGAATCCGGGTCGGCACGACGGGACTTGTAGGCTTTGAGGCTCACTTTCAAATACATGAAAATCTGCTGCTGCGTCGGCTCGCTCACGCCCGACTGCGGCAGGCTCAAAGTTTTTTCGATCTTCTTTCGCCATTGCCGGTCGTCGTAGCGTGACGTGACCAGCTGCAACATTTTCTTCCCGAGGTCGGCATCGAGCGGCATGGTAGTGCGTCCTATTCTTTCTTGCGGCCGTACATCCCTGTAAATGAGGCCTTTGCGAGTGTGTTCTGGTTCAGAAAATACCCCACCATCGCGCCGGAAGCCTCAGGCTTCAGCGGCAACTGATCCACTTTCAACGCAAACACCGTAAAGATGTAGCGATGGGGTTTGTCACCCGGTGGCGGACAAGGCCCGCCATAGCCGGGCTGCCCGAAATCCGTCACGCTCTGAACGCTGCCCTGCGGCGCCGCGCTGCCGTCGGATTTCCCAGCACCGGCAGCCAATGACGTCGCGCTCGGAGAAATATTGAAGATCAGCCAATGCCACCAGCCGCTGCCGGTCGGCGCATCGGGATCGTAGACCGTCACGGCAAAACTCTTCGTGTCCTTCGGCGCATTCAACCAGCGCAACTCCGGTGAGACGTTTCCGCCGGTGCAGCCGAAGCCGTTGAATACGTGCTCGTTACCGATCGTCATCTTGTTCTTGACCGTCGGGCTATCGAGCCGAAAGTCTGCTGCGCTGCTGACGCCGGGCAGCACGGTCAGCGTGAGAAGCATCAGGCTCCATGCATATCGCATCCGTTCCTCTTCTTCCAATCTTCATCGACCCTTTTGATAGGTGCCCATCAACTGCGCCTCGGCGATGATGTGGCCTTTCATCGCCTCTTCCAGCTTGGCCTTGGTCGGTTGCTTCAAGTCCGGAAGCACGGTATCAAGCGCGTAGAGTTTATGGAAATAGCGGTGACGGCCGATCGGGGGACAGGGTCCGCCGTAACCGGTCCGCTTCCAGTCGTTCACTCCTTCTTTCGTCCCTCCGGGCAACGTCTTGGTACCTTCTGAAAGACCGCCGTTTGCTGCCGGCAGATCGTAGAGAACCCAGTGCACCCAGGTCCTCTGCGGCGCAGCCGGATCCGGAGCGTCCGGATCGTCCACGATGAGGGTGAGGCTCTTGGCGCCAGCCGGTACGTCGGTCCAAGCCAGTGGCGGCGAGATGTCGTTCCCTTCACATGTGTAGACGGTCGGAATTGAACCCTGGTGGTTGAATGCCGTCGAGGTCAGACGCATGGTTCCCTCCGCGCTTGCGACGGCGTTCCCGGGTGCAATGGCGAGTCCAAGCACTGCGGCGAATGTGCCAATCCGAACTCCTTCTCTTTTCTTCGCTGTCACTCAGCCCTCAGCACTCACCGCTCAGCACGATGTCAGCTGCCCGCGACCATCATCTCGGCAATCTTCAGCGTCGGACTGGCGATCCGGCCACGAAAACTCAGATCGTTCCCGACGATCTCAATATCCCGGAACATCTGCTTTAGATTGCCCGCGATGGTGATTTCCTCGACAGGATACGCGAGTTCACCGTTCTCGATCCAGAAACCGCTCGCGCCGCGGGAATAGTCGCCCGTGACCATATTGATACCGAAGCCGATCAATTCCGTGACATAGAGGCCGTCCTTGACCGTTCCAATAATCTCGCCGGCACTCCGGCTCCCTGGAGCCAAATAGAAGTTCGTAGGGCCGACGGACGGACTCTCTCCCACGCTGCGGGACGCGTTGCCCGTTGACGGCAATCCGAGCTTTCTACCGGAATAAGCATCAAGCAGGTAGCTGGTGAGACGGCCCTTCTCGACGACTGTGTTCTTCCTCGTGGCCAATCCCTCGCCGTCGAACGGTCTCGAACCGAGCCCCTCGACCATGCGTCCATCGTCATAGACCGTCACGTACTCGGGCGCCAACGGCTTGCCAAGTTGCCCGATCAGAAACGACGCCCCTTTGTAGAGGCTGTAACCCGACACGGCACCGCAGAGATTTCCCAGAAGACTGGCGGCCATCTCCTGATCGAAGACGACCGGCATCCGCCTGGTACCCACCTTCTTAGCTCCCAGCCGCCGAACGGCCCGCTTCGCCGCTTCCGCTCCGATCGCCTCCGGAGACTCCAACTTGCAAAATTTTCGCTGTACCCCGTACCAGGCGTCCCGCTGCATCCCGCCGGTAAGGGGATCGACCGCAATGGGAGATACGGAGAGTGAGAAGCTCGAGCTACGATATTCCCCGATAAAACCATGACTGTTCGCTAGAACGATTCGACCGGACGATGAGTCGAAGTCGGCGCCCTCGGAATTGGTGATCCGGTTGTCGGCCCCCAGCGCCGCCGATTCAGCCCGCCTGGCCAGTTCAATCTGCCGATCGGTATCGAGCCTGGTCGCATCATAGAGATCGAGATCCGGTTGCTCCTCCGCCATCTCTTCGGCAGCGGGCAAGCCTGAGACCTGATCTACCACCACCGCCCGAGCCAGCGTACAGGTTTGCTCGACCAACTGATGAAGGGAAGCGGTCGAAAAGTCCGAGGTCGACACACTGGCCGAGCGCTTGCCCATGAACACGCGAAGTCCCAGACGTTTCTCTCTGGCCTTGGTCAGCCGGTCTACCGCGGCGAGCCGAACCTGCACCGACAGGTTTTCCCCGTCGACGATAACGATGTCGGCCTCCGTGGCTCCGCTGCGTTTCGCCATGGCCAACACGTCCGAGGCGAGTTGTCGATAACCGTCAGTGGGAGTAATGGCGCCGTTCATCCGCTATTCCGATTGGGTTCCGCCGACGGTGATCTCGTCGATTCTGATGGTGGGAAGTCCGACGCCGACGGGAACGGACTGTCCTTCTTTTCCACAGGTTCCGATGCCTTCGTCCAGTTTCAAGTCGTGACCCACCATCGAGACCTTCGTCAGAATCTCCGGCCCGCTGCCGATCAGGGTCGCCCCTTTGACGGGTCTGGTCACTTTGCCGTCCTCAATCAAGTACGCCTCGCTGGCGGAAAACACGAACTTGCCGTTCGTGATATCGACCTGTCCTCCCCCGAACGACACCGCATAGAGCCCCTTGTTGACCGACCTGATGATGTCGTCCGGCTCGGATTGACCGGCCAACATGAAGGTATTGGTCATGCGGGGTAAGACGACGCTTTGATAGCTTTCTCGACGACCGTTGCCGGTCAGAGGAATCCCCATCAATCGCGCATTGAGTTTGTCGGTGATATAGCCGCGAAGGATACCCTGTTCGATCAACATGGTTCGCCCGGTCGGCGTGCCTTCGTCGTCCATGTTGAGGGAACCTCGACGGCCCGGGAGCGTGCCGTCATCCACGATCGTGCAGACATCGGATGCGACCCGCTTGCCCAGGAGGTTGGAGAACGCCGAGGTCTTCTTCCGATTGAAGTCCGCCTCCAACCCATGTCCGATGGCCTCATGCAGGAGGATGCCGGGCCAGCCTCCACCCAACACCACCGGCATCACACCTGCCGGAGCCTCCACGGCCGAAAGGTTCAAAATCGCAGTCCGTGCCGCTTCCCTGGCGTAGACCAGATGGCGTTCGCCTTCCCGGTAGAAATCAAACCCGATGCGCCCTCCGCCCCCGAAGGATCCGACCTGACGGTTGCCGTTCTCTTCCGCGATGCAGGTCACTTGGAGCCGTGATAAGGGCTGCACGTCTCCGATGATCATCCCCTCGGACGTCGCCACCATGACGATTTTGAATTCGGTATTGAACGAGGCCATGACGTTCTTGATACGGGGGTCATACTTGCGGGCTTCGGCGTCGATTTGGTTCAACAGTGCAACCCGGTCCGCCGTCGCGACTTCCAGCGCCAGTTGGGGTACCGGGTAGAGATCGTGGCGCGGCCTGGCGTGCACCGGAACCGGCAGGGTCTCGGTCCCGCCGGGGCTCATCGCAATATAGCGGGCGGTGTCGGCCGCCAACTCCAGATCCTGTTTTTGCAGCTCGTCCGAATAGGCGAACCCGGTCTTTTCGCCGGCAGTGGCCCGTACCCCGACTCCTTGTGAGATACTCTTCGTGGCCCGCTTGACCAGGGACTCCTCCATCGATACGGATTCGGTGATGGACGATTCGAAGTAGAGATCGGCATAGTCGACGGCGCGGACCTTCACACGGGCAAGAGCCGAGCAGATCTCGCGCTCGGTGAGGCCGAAGGAGTCGAGAGGAATCAGTTGTGCCATCAGGAAACTCTCTGTTGTGCGGTGGCCGTCATGAGAAGAATTCGGAGTATAGCCGATACATTTGAACAGGTGCAACGCGAACTCATCCAACCCATGGCTTTTGCAAGGAATTTAGGAAATACTGTTTGACTTTCCCAAGTCGTCTCAGTAGACTTTCCCTACCTCCCACACCTACTTTCAATGAAAGGGTCCTCCGAAAACAAGATCCTATGAATACCGGATTATCCGCTGGTATCGACCAACTTTCAGACGCAGACCTGGCTGCCAAACTCGATCCCGACCTCCTTCCCAAGCACCTGGCGATCATCATGGATGGAAACGGTCGCTGGGCCGAAGCGCGGAACCTGCCCCGCATCGCTGGCCACCGGGAAGGAATCAAATCCGTCCGGGAAATGATCACGAGCTGCCTCGAATTGGGCATCCAGGCGTTGACGATTTTCGCTTTCTCCCAGGAGAACTGGAACCGGCCGACTCAGGAAATCAACGCGTTGATGGGACTGTTGGAATACTACCTGTCCACCGAACGCAACAAGCTGATCGAGCAGGGCGTGCGGTTCCGGACGATCGGACGGGCAGAATTGCTTCCGGCCTCCGCGCTTCAATGGGTGCGCGCGGCGGAGCACGAAACCGCCCGTCTCAACAAGCTGCACCTGACGGTAGCCCTGAGTTACGGCGGCAGAGCCGAAATGGTGGATGCCGTGCGCCAGATTGCCCGGGAAGTTCGGGATGGAAAAATTCAACCGGAAGAGGTCGACGAATCGCTCGTGCATCAGTTCCTATACACCCATGATTTGCCCGACCCGGACCTGTTGATCCGCACCAGTGGGGAAGCGCGCATCAGCAATTTTCTATTGTGGCAGCTGGCCTATACCGAACTCTACTTCACGCCCACGCTCTGGCCCGACTTCAGACGGCGTGAATTGCTGCTGGCCTTGCTCGAATTTCAGCGCCGGGAGCGCCGTTTCGGCCGCGTCTTCAACAGCCTCACATCCTAAGGCGGATCGTTCGACGACACACCGTCACCGAGCATCCTGTCCGACCCTGGTGGATACGAATATGGTGGAGTGCCGCATTACGAGTCACGATCCGCCGATGCCGACGGTGGCGCGCCGATTCGACGCCCGCCGCGTCTATACGGTGCTGGTGCTGGCGCCGCTGCTTTATGCCGCGATCCGCTACTTCCCTCCCCTCGCGTTCACGGGACTCGTCTTCACGGTGGGTTCGATCGCCTTGCTGGAATTCTACCGGCTCGGCCTCATGCCCCCGGGTGAACGACCATATGTCGGAATCGGCCTCCTCGGATTCGCCGCCCTGCTCCTCGCGCCCCATCACGGTGAATTCCTGGTCCCGACTCTGCTCGCCGTGGTGATCGGAACACTGTCGATCCCCCTCGTCCTGCGACTTCCTCTGGATCACGTCTTGAGGAACAGCGCTGCGACTCTCTTGGGTATCTTGTATCTTGGCATGACGCTCAGCTTCGTGATCCGAACCAGATTGCTGGACCATGGCGAATGGCTCGTGTTTTTTCTCCTGCTCGTGACATGGGCCGGCGACACGGGAGCCTATTACGCGGGAACCATCTGGGGGCAGCATCGGCTGGCGCCACGAATCAGCCCAAAGAAGTCCGTCGAAGGTTTGGTGGGCGGGTTGCTCGCAGCCGTGACGGCCGCCTATCTGGCGCGCTGGTGGTTTTTGCCCATGCTGTCGATGATCGATTGCGCCGTACTCGCTCTGCTGCTGACCGCGGCGGGACTCGGGGGCGATCTGGCGGAATCGGCGATGAAGCGAAGCGTCGGCGCTAAGGATTCAGGCGGCGTTCTACCCGGTCATGGAGGCATGCTTGATCGCCTCGACAGTCTCTTGTTCACGGCCCCGACGTTCTTCTACTATGTGACGGTGATGACCCGCTCTGAGACTTTGGCGTGAAGGAGCCATCATGAAGACTATCGTGATCCTGGGATCCACCGGCTCAATCGGGACGAACACCCTCGATATCGTGAACCGATTTCCCGATCAGTTTCGGATCGCCGGTTTGACGGCGGGAAACAACGATGACATGTTGGACGACCAGATCCGCCGGTACAAACCGCGTGTCGTTGCTCTGGCCAACGAAGCGGCCGCAGCCCGGCTCCGCCGCCGCTGCGTCGATGTCTCCGTTGAAATTCTGTCCGGACAGGACGGCCTGACCCAGGTCGCAGCTCTCCCGGAGGCGGAGTTGGTCGTATCGGCCATCGTCGGCGGAGCCGGACTTGTCCCCACCTTGGCCGCCATTCGCAGCGGCAAGCACATCGCGTTGGCCAACAAGGAGCCGATGGTAATGGCCGGACAGTTGATGCAGGAGGAAGCCCGTCGTCATGAGGTCAAGATTTTTCCGGTCGACAGCGAACACAGCGCCATCTTCCAGTCGTTGGAAGGCCACCGGATCGAGGATGTCCGGCGCCTGATCCTGACCGCATCCGGTGGGGCGCTCTGGACGCTTACCAAGGAGCAATTGCAGGAGGTCACCCCTGAACAAGCGCTCCAACATCCCAACTGGAAAATGGGCGCCAAGATCACCATCGATTCTGCCACCCTGATGAACAAAGGTCTGGAAGTGGTCGAAGCCCGATGGCTGTTCGACATCTCGGAATCCCGCATCGACGTGCTGGTTCACCGGGAAAGCATCATCCACTCTCTGGTAGAATACGAGGATCGGTCGATGATCGCCCAACTCGGATTACCGGACATGCGGACCCCGATCTCCTATGCCATGCGCTACCCTGAACGTCTAGCACTTGATCTTCCATCGCTCGATCTCACGGAGGTGGGCAAGTTGTCGTTCTGCAAACCCGACCACGATCGTTTTCCCTGCCTCCGACTGGGCTACGAATCGCTGCGCATCGGCGGCACGATGCCGGCTGCGATGAATGCCGCCAACGAAATCGCGGTGGAAGCATTCTTGAACGGCGGCATCAGGTTCCCGGCGATCGCGGACATCATCAGACAGACCATGGATGCCCATCAGCGCCGCGAGGTCGATACGATCGAGGCCGCGCTGGAGGCTGACCGATGGGCCAGAGAAAAGGCCGAATCGCTCGCTGGATCATTGGCTCGATAACAATCCGAAATGGAGTAACCCTGTGTTTATGGCGTTGACTTGGGCTCCCGACAGCGTCTGGCTCCTGCTCCAGAAGGCTTGGTGGTTTCTCGTCGTCCTGGGGGTCCTGGTGGCCTTTCATGAACTCGGCCATTTTCTGGCCGCCCGCTGGGTCGGGGTCAAAGTGCTCAAGTTTTCGCTCGGATTCGGCCCGAAGATCTTCGGCCGGCAGATGGGTGAGACCGAATACCTCGTGTCGGCGATTCCGCTCGGCGGCTACGTCAAGCTCTTCGGGGAGGATGAGGCCGAAGCCATCACGCCGGAGGACCGGCGAAGGTCCTTTGCACATCAAGGCTTGTGGGGGAAGGTGCTGATCGTGGCGGCGGGACCGGGCTTCAACTTTATCCTCGCCTATCTGATCTTTGCAGGCTGGTTGGCCACGGGCTCCCCGCTGTTTGTACCGACCTTTAAGGACTTGAGTGCCGACGTCGAAGCCATGGTCCCGGGATCACCGGCCGCCCAGGCGGGAATGCAGATCGGGGACCGGATCACCAAGGTCAATGGACGGGACATCTCCACTCGAACGGAGCTTTTTGACGCCGTCGCAAAGGGCAACGGACAAGCGCTCTCCCTTGAGATTTTGCGCGACGGGCAGGCCAAAACGATCAGCGTCGCTCCCACCAAGGCCCCACCCCAATCCTCGCAGACCGAAGAAGCAGTCTATTCGCTGGGCATTGAAGAGACGCCCGCGTTGGTGACCTCCGTCATGCACGGTTCCCCGGCCGCGCAGGCCGGGCTTCAGGCAGGTGATCGGGTGGTGAGCATCGACGGCCGACCGATCTACACCTGGTCTCAGATGACCGGGATGGTGAAGGATCACCCCAACCAATCGCTCCAGCTGGAGGTTCTGCGGGACAGCCGACGCATGCCGCTGACCGTGACGCCTTCGGCCGAGCAGACGACGGTGAACGGCCGGCAGGTGGAAGTCGGAAAGATCGGCATCTCCGGTCCGGGCCGTTCCGTCATGCGATCGAGCAACCCTCTGCTCTCCCTCTACGACGGCCTTCTGGCAACGTGGGGCTGGACGGAGCTAACCGCGGTCGGACTGTACAAGATGGTCATCGGGGACATTTCGAGCAAGAACATCGGCGGGCCGCTGACCATCGCCAACATTTCCGGCGAAGCCGCTTCGCAAGGTGTCTCGAGCGTCATCTTCCTCATCGCGATCCTCAGCATCAATCTGGGCGTGCTCAATCTCCTTCCCATCCCCATCTTGGACGGGGGACACTTGCTTTTCTTCCTCATAGAAGGCATTCTCCGGAAGCCGCTCGGCGAGCGCCAGCGCGAAGTGGCTCAACAAGTCGGGCTGGTGCTGCTCGTCGGCGTGATGATTTTTGCCTTCTGGAACGACCTCGAACGAATCTTCTTCTCCCACTGACGACTCATGCGGACATCCCAATTCCTCCTCCCTACCCTACGGGAAGACCCGGGCGAAGCTGAAACTGTCAGTCATCGGCTGATGCTCCGCTCGGGGCTCATCCGGAAGGTCGCTGCGGGCATCTATACGTATCTGCCTCTCGGACTGCGCATCATCCGCAAAGTCGAAGAGATCATCCGCCAAGAAATGAACCGCGCGGGCGCCCAGGAGCTGCTGATGCCCGTGGCCTCGCCTGCGGAGCTGTGGCGGGAGACCGGACGTTGGGACTACTACGGCAAAGAGTTGCTGCGGTTCAAGGACCGGCACGAGCGGGATTTCTGCCTGGCCCCGACGCACGAGGAGGTCATCACCGACCTGTTCAGACGGGAAGTGCGATCCTATCGCCAACTGCCGTTGAACTTCTATCAGATCCAAACCAAGTTCCGGGACGAAATCCGTCCGCGGTTCGGTCTGATGCGAGGCCGGGAATTCATCATGAAGGACGCCTATAGCTTCGACGCCGACGAGGCCGGGGCGCGCACGAGCTATCAGAAAATGTACGACGCCTATTACCGCATCTTCACGCGATGCGGACTGACCTTCCGAGCCGTGGAGGCGGACACCGGCTTGATCGGCGGCACATCCTCTCACGAGTTCATGGTCCTGGCCGACACCGGAGAGGAAACTGTCGTCTACACCGAAACAGGCACCTATGCGGCCAACGTGGAACGCGCCGAGCTCTTGCCGCCAGAAGACGACAGCATCGAGGAGCGCCGACCGTTGCGGCCCGTGCACACGCCGAATTGCCGGACCGTCGAAGAAGTGACGAAATTCCTGAAGATCGACCCGACTCGTTTGGTCAAAACTCTGCTGTACACGACGGGGGACCAGACGGTCGCCGTGCTGGTCCGAGGGGATCACGAGGCCAACGAGATCAAGATACGGCGGGTCCTGGGTGTGACCGAAGTTGAACTGGCCGGCCAAGCCGTGGTCGAAACACTCACCGGCGCCCCGGTCGGATTCGCGGGCCCCGTCGGACTCAAAGGCCTGCGGGTGATCGCCGATCACGCCGTCAAGACCGCCCGAAACGCAGTCGTGGGCGGGAACCAGGCGGACACGCATTACGTGGACGTGAATTGGGACCGAGATTTCCAGGTCGAACAGTTCGCCGATTTGAGGAACGCCAGAGCCGGCGATCCATCACCGCGCAAGGACGGCGTCCTCAAGACCACCAAAGGCATCGAAGTGGGACACGTGTTCATGCTGGGGACCAAGTACAGCCAGTCGATGAAGGCCTCGTTCCTGGACCCGAATGGAAAGGAATGTCTTGCCGTCATGGGCTGCTACGGGATCGGGGTCGGTCGAACGGCGGCGGCGGCGGTCGAGCAAAACCATGACGACAAGGGCATCATCTGGCCTTTCCCCATTGCGCCGTTCCACGTGCATCTTCTGCCCTTGGGCGAATCTTCCGCCGTGAAAGACGCCGCCTCTCGGCTCTATTCGGAGCTGGAGGCGTCCGGATTTGAAGTCCTCTTGGACGATCGCGACGAGCGCGCCGGAGTGAAATTCAATGACGCCGATCTGATCGGCGCTCCCTATCAACTCATCGTGGGTGAGAAGGGATTGGCGAGCGGCACCGTGGAAATGAAGACCCGACGAACCGGCGAAAAACTCAAGCTGGCTCCGATCGATGTGTCCGGCACGTTGATGGATCTCTCCCGCGCGTTTTGAATTCCGAACGCTTGACGACACCGTCGCGCCGGCACGTACCCGATGTCCGTTTCTCCATCATAAAACGACCTTTTCCTTGCCTTCCACCTCCGTTCCGATAGACTGACTCGTGACCCTGCCGAAGTGCTTGCATAACTCCCGCGCAATCCTCGATCCGTGGAGTCAATTCTAACGCCAGGTGGAGCGAGTCGGAATGCAGTCGAAATCGATGCCTCAGAATCTTCAGGAGCTGCAGCAAAAAGTCGAGTTCGCAGAACACGTCAAACGGATCACCTCACAGATTCACGCCGCCAGCAATCTGGACCAAATTCTGCTCGATTTCCACAAAGACATCCTGAGTCTCTTCGATGCGGAAGATCTGACGCTCTTCGCTTTTGATTCAGAGAAGAAGGAAATCTTCTCCAAGGTCCCGCATATCGATACGGTCGAGGAAGTCCGCATTCCCATCACCGAACAAAGCCTGGCAGGATTCTGCGCGAAATATCTGCGACCCGTGAATATCGCCGACGCCTACAACGTCGCGGAACTTCAAGGCATTCATCCGTCCCTACTCCATGACACGGCCTACGACAAGCGCACGGGCTTCAGGACGAAACAGGTACTGACCTATCCGATCGTCGCCGACAACAAGTACCTCATGGGAGTACTGCAGCTACTCAACAAGAAAAGCGGCAGCCGCTTCACCAGGAAGGACGAAGAGTCGGTCGCCGAAATCGCCAAAGCGTTGGGCATCGCGTTCTTCAATTTGCGCAAGGTGGCGACGAAGAAAACTCCGACCAAGTTCGACCTCCTCGTCACAAACAACCGCATCACGCAGAACGAATTGGATCAGGCCATCGCCGAGTCTCGCAAAGGGCTCTCCGACTTGGAGGGCATCCTGATCGAAAAATACAAGGTTCCCAAGCCGGACATCGGCAAGTCGCTGGCCCAGTTCCATAAGTGTCCCTATATCGAATACAGCGAACGTACGATCGTGGACGCCGAATTGCTCAAGAATCTCAACGTCGACTATCTCAAAAAGAACCACTGGATGCCGCTGAAGCGCGATCGGACCGCCATCGAAATCCTGACGGACGATCCAGGCGATCTGGACCGCGTGGCGGACATCAAACGGACGTTTCCCGGACTCAATATCCGTTTTGCCGTCAGTCTTCGCCGCGATATCTCGCAGTTCTTGACCAGCGCGACCGGCGGAGCCGATGTCGGCGGCCGGAAACTGGACGAAAACGTCTCGGACATCCTCGGTGAACTCGTCACCGAAGCGCAAACCGAAGCGATGGAGGAATCCTCCGCCACCGGAGGACTCGATGAGAACGACAGCGCCATCGTCCGTCTCGCCAACCAGATTATCGCGGATGCCTACAGGCAGAATGCCTCCGATATTCACATCGAGCCCTACGGCGAGAAGCGGGAAACCCTCGTCCGGTTCAGAGTCGATGGGGAATGCTTCGAGTACATGAAGATTCCACAGAGCTACCGGCGCGCGATCGTCTCACGCCTGAAAATCATGGCGAGCATGGACATCGCCGAACGGAGAAAACCTCAGGACGGCAAGATCAAGTTCAACCTGGGCGGAAGCAAGGAAATTGAATTGCGCGTGGCGACAATTCCGACAGCCGGTTACAACGAGGACGTGGTCATGCGTATCCTCGCAGCCAGCGAACCGTTGCCGCTCGACAAGATGGGCTTTTCCGACCGGAATCTGAAGGCCATCAAGGATATCGCGGAGAAGCCCTATGGGATAATTCTGTGCGTCGGACCGACCGGTTCGGGCAAGACGACGACTCTCCACTCGGTGCTCGGCTACATCAACACGCCCGATATCAAGATCTGGACGGCGGAGGACCCGGTCGAAATCACTCAGTACGGGCTGCGCCAAGTTCAGGTCCAGCCGAAGATCGATTTTACCTTCGCCAAGGCCATGCGGGCGTTTCTCCGCGCGGACCCGGACGTGATCATGGTGGGAGAAATGCGAGATAAGGAGACGGCCGAGATCGGGATTGAAGCCTCGCTGACCGGCCACCTCGTCATGAGCACCTTGCACACTAACAGCGCTGTGGAAACGGTCACCCGTCTCCTCGACATGGGATGCGACTCCTTCAGTTTCGCCGACGCGATGCTGGGAGTGCTCGCTCAACGGCTGGCCCGTCGGGTGTGCAAGGACTGCAAGGAGCAGTATGTGGGCACCAAGGAGGAATACGACGAGATTCGCCTTGGTTATGGACCGGAGCTATGGGACAAGCTCGGCATCCCGCAGGACAATACGTTCCGCCTTACCAAAGGGAAGGGCTGCGAGAACTGCAACCGTTCGGGCTTCAAGGGACGCGTCGCCCTGCATGAGCTGCTGCTGGGGACCGACCGCATGAAGCGACTGATTCAAACCAAGTCCAAGACCGAGGAGATGGTCAAAGCCGCCATCGAAGACGGCATGAGCACGCTCCTGCAAGACGGCATTCAGAAATGCCTGCTCGGCCACACCACGTTCAAGGAAGTCAAGGCGGTCGCGATCAAGTAGTTCGTCTCATGACCTCCCTCCGCTGACCTCCGCCCGACAGACCGGTTACGATCCCATGCCCGGCACGACCCTTTGTCCGCGCCGAGCCCCGGTGACACAAACCGATTCAATCTCCTCTGTAGACGGAGCGATCACTCAGATTCGGGCGAGGTATTTGCGCAGGCGGGTTTCAGCACCCTGTGGAATCATGCCGAACTCGAGGCCGAATACATGCTCCTGATGCCACCTGACGGTGGCGTCCAGGCTCATCGTCGTGGGATGATTGGGCAGCCTGAGGGATATCGCCAGTTCATCTCCCTCCTTCACGGAAACCGGGCTCATGACCCTGGCGCCCCTGACCGAGAGGTCGAACACGACCCCGTGACCGCCCCGGTCTCCGAACCGCCACCGCGCCAAGCCCGTCCGGGAAAAGGAGCAGGCAAACGGCACAGGAACTCGCAATCGCGGTGTCTGACGCAGTTCCTTGACGGGATGAGTCGGCTCGGCCTGGTTTATCATACAGTCCACGGCTCCGCCCCGTTACACCGGGACGGCTCTGGAGGCGATCGCCACGTACTTTTTCAGCCGGCCGTAACATGATGCCGACAGCCTGGTAAACGCCAACCCGACAAACTGATCTTTGGTCCAGCGGACGGTTGCCAGGGAGATGTCGGCGGAGCGGATCTGTTTGGGCAAGCGGAGGCTGATCGCCACTTCGTCGCCCGGCCTCATGACCGCGCGCGTGCTGACCCGCGCCCCTCTCAACGACAGATCGTAGACCACTCCAGGATTCACCGTCGGCCTCCGCAACCAATGACGCGGCTTCAGCGATGACAGCGCGCAGGCGAACGGCGTCGTGATTCTCACCCGTGGATGACGCCGGAACCGGTTGATCCCGGACAGTCGAAATTCGTCTCGCTCATCCCTCTGATCGCTCATAGGCTCCACTCTACACAAGGCAGGGCGCTTCAAAAAATGAATTCGGGAAACCGGCAGGACGCCCCTCCTTCCACACGCTTGATTTTCAACCCGACACTCAGACACAGTAGCGCCCGTTATGGCGACGCTCATAGGAAATACGCGGCGGCGCGATATTTCAGGCTATCCTCCCGAAGGAGCCAAAGAGGGCGAGCTCGGAGGCGCAATCAGCGTCCGGATCCCGATCAGGTAATCGTTGTTCGCTGCGTCCGATGTCGGTCCTGTCGTGCAGTCCGCTGAACCGACCGCCCATGTGTGACGAGCGGGCATCTTGAAAGGAGCGCATCAATGAAGAGATGGCCCACCTTCCTACGTGTCAGTATCTCCCTAGCCGGATGGCTGTGGTGTTCGGTACTGGCCGCTCCCACCTTGTCGGCGGACGAAGGGCCGGCGGCAAATTCCGCCGTGCTTATGCGGCCGGCTTCCGATCACGGTCTGTCCACACCTCAATGCAAGGAGAGTCCGCTCGTTGTGGCCGAAGGCTCCAATTCTTGCGAGATCGTTTCCTGCGGGAGAGGACTCAAGGACACATGCAAGATCACCTGCCCTGCCGACAAGACTCCCAAGTGCAGCTGTGACTGCCTCAAGAGTTTTGGACCGATGTGCACGGAGTACAAGGCGAACTGTATCTGCGAGTAGTCGAGACGGTACGGGGAGCATGCACTATTGAGGGGCTGTCGTCGCCGGGCCAGTTGAGTCCCGTGGAAGAGGACGGCTGCACCCGACCCGCTCCGCACCGACGACGACGTCGTCCATCCACATCCGCTGGGTGACCGGAACCGTGCCTGAGAAGGTCAGTTGAAAGGCATTGATCCGGACATCCGATGAATCCCGCCACCTGATGCCGGAGACCCGGCCCTTGAGCACACCGTCGATCCACATAGTTTGGTAACCGTCGCGCCTGCCAGGACTGTTGGCCTGTACTTCAAACTCGATACAATACCAACGGCCTGGGCGCAAGACCTCCCGGGGATCGTCCTGATAAGAGAAATTCCCCCAGAATTGTCCGTCCTTGGCCCGACGCATCTCCGGATGGTAGCTGTAGAAGATGATCTCGCCCGGATCCGGTTGATGATACCAGTTCAATGTGGCCAGTCCGGCGTAGAAATAGTCCTGTCCCGTCGGGCGTATCCCCGCCTTGCCGAAACCGGACCACCGGTCGTCCACCCGATTCGCGTAGAACGCGATCAGCTTTGTGCAGGTTCCGCCGCAGCGCCAGCCTGGTTGTAACCTCACGTAGATCCGGGCGAACACATGATCGTAACCCGGCATGAACCACCGGGTCATCCACCCTCCGTCGGCGCCGGCCGGATAGACCACCTCCAACGACTGTCGGCCGCTTACCACATCCGAATCGGCGGCAGTCACCTTGTGTCGTGAGGGATCGACTCCGTCCTGCCACAGGCTCAGCGTACCGGATTCAAATCCGTCACAGAAAATGATCGCCTGATCGCTTGCGCAAAGCGTTTCAGGCACTCTCATCGCCTCCACCTGAACGGGCTGGACCGGCGAACAGCTGACACAGAGCACGAACAGGGCGGGTATTGCCAAGATTCGTTTCATAAGCCTCCCCGGCCAGCGTCCGATTCGTCGCATCGGCTCCTCGTCCACCCGGCGATCCGAGCTGACTTTACTTCAATTCCCCCCTGTCCGGCCAGCCGGACAAGCGGGAGCATCCCTTCTCCACATGATTCCCATGGTTTCTCATGAGGCGATGGTTTATCTTTTGTTGAAGGACCTCTGAACGTAGAACACCCAAGGGATGTCCAGTGCGCCGATGAACCACGATGCAGAAACCAGCGCGAGATCCCGAGTCGAGGAGATCTACCGATCGGACTTCCGGCAGGTCCTGGCGACCTTGATTCGCCTCCTCAACGATTTCGATCTTGCTGAGGAGGGACTCCACGAGGCCTTCGCCGCCGCCATGGAACAATGGCCCCGAAACGGAGTGCCGGACAACGCTCGGGCATGGCTGGTCTCGACTGCCCGTTTCAAAGCGATCGACGCCATACGGCGGCGCGCCCGCTTCGATGCCTCGTTGGTCGAACTGACCAAGGAATTGGAGTCACGCACCGGCGATCCGGAGGAGTGGGACGACGAACAGATCGACGATGACCGGTTGCGCCTGATTTTCACCTGTTGCCATCCTGCCCTCTCGCCCGAGGCGCAGGTCGCCATGACGCTTCGCGAAGTCTGCGGCTTGACGACCGAAGAGATTGCCCACGCGTTTTTGACGAAGCCGGCGACCATCGCGCAGCGCATCGTCCGGGCCAAGGCAAAGATCAGGGACGCACGCATCCCCTACGTCGTGCCGACCGAACATGAATTGCCCGATCGACTGGACGCGGTTCTCCGAGTGCTCTATCTCGTCTTCAATGAAGGATATTCTGCCTCCTCCGGCGGGGTGGTGACCCGCCACGACCTCTCGGGAGAAGCCGTGCGGCTCGCTCGGCTGCTGGTCGCGCTGCTGCCACAACCGGAAGCAATGGGGCTCCTGGGACTCATGCTGCTGCAGGACTCGCGGCGGGCCGCGCGGACCTCGACGACCGGCGAGTTGATTCTTCTGGAGGACCAAGATCGATCGTTGTGGAATCGCGAACAGATTACGGAGGGACTCTCGCTCGTACAACGGGCGTTCTCCCATGGGGAGATCGGCCTCTATACCATCCAGGCGGCAATTGCGGCGATTCATGCGCAGGCGTCGAGCGCCGCCGCCACTGACTGGGACCGGATCGTCCGGCTCTACACGCTCTTGTCACAGGCTGAACCCTCACCGGTCATCGCCCTCAACCATGCCGTTGCCGTCGCGATGCGTGACGGTCCCTCAGTCGGGCTTAAACTCATTGATGCGATCCTCGAGAATGGAGATCTGGCCACGTACCATTTAGCGCACGCGGCGCGAGCAGACTTGTGCCGGCGTCTGGGACAAACGCAAGAGGCTCGCGCGTCATACCAGCGCGCCCTGAACCTCACTCAGCAGGAGCCGGAGCGACGGTTTCTCGAGCGACGGCTGACTGAACTGCAGGACTGAACCCTCTCCCGAGCGAGATCGAAGAGCCTACGGCGTTCCGCAGTTTCGTCACGAGCCTTCATGAATGATGCGGGCTAATCGAGCGGACGTCCGCCGTCAGGATTCTGGAGCACAGACCTGGTCGGCCGTCTGGAGCGAATAAGTATTCAGGATCCCGTAGTGATCGGAGGCCGGAAATCCCTTGTCGTCCGTCTCCAGACCGAAGAGGGTTTGCCGCAGGCAGTAGCGGGGAAAGATGGTATCCACGAAAATGTAATCGATCCGGCGGGGCCGGACCATCTCCGCTCGATAGGCGGCGATGATCTGCTCCTGCACGGCCGAGTCTTCAGCGGCGATGGCGCTCATCAGCAGCGGCGGGATGGGCGCCTCCGCATCCTGGCGTATCCAGGCGTTCCTGGTCGGATCGGCTGTAAACAGTTCGTTGATCTGCAGTCCCAACAATGCCGTGTCTTTGAACCTCAAGAGTTCCAGTTCCCGGTACTCGGGAAAATCCCGCTCGAAATTCAAGTCTCCGGCGATGACGATCCCCTCGTATCCCTGTTGCCGCTTGAACCTGTTCAGCGTGCGAATCAAGACGTTCAGCTCGCTGATCCTCCGCAAACGCGTCTGATCGACCGCCCATTTGAACGACGGATACTCGCGAAACCGTCCGTCCCGGTGGAGCGCGGACAGCAGCTCCATGAACTGCCCGCCGGTTTCGAATCCGGAATGCAGATGGGTGCTGGCCAGCAAGTAGCGCCCTTTGCTGCCGGGCAAGCCGATCTCGGCAATGAGGCCGTATCGCAGCTCCCCCAGTTGAAAGCCCGAATTGCTCCGGCAGTTACCCACATCGCCGCTGAGTTGGAGTCCCACGATTTTCTTCAGCTCCAACTCTTCCTTGGCGAGGATGGCTAGTCCGTTATTGAGATCCGGGAACAGCGCCCTGTCGCCCGAGAACCGGACGCCGCACGCATCAACCTGATACACCACCCGATAATGAAGCCCCAGAGCCTCCAAGGCCTCCACGTAGTACTGGGCCCTGTCGGGCAGCGGATTGACCTCCTGCAAGAACACCACGTCCGGTCGCTCCAATTCGAGCTGCTTGATGAACAGCTGGAACCTTCGTCTGTTTTGTTCAGGGGTTTCACCGAGCGCGACGCTGACCCGGCCCGTCGCCAACCCATGCAGGGCGTTGAAGGTCAGGAACCTCAGCGTGGCGGGAGGAGACGCGGAGGCCAGAGGGGACTCGGCCCTCTCTCCGAAGAACGTCGGTGCGGACGAGCAGGCGGTCGTCCATACGCCGAACCAGAAGACGAGTAGCCATCGCCGACAGGGATTCACGGATCTTCCATCTGCGCGCTCGTCACGGCCGCGCGCAGTCGGGCCGAATACCAGTGCCGAACCGACGACGCGTTCAAGAGGATCTCCGAGGCGTTCATCGGTCGACCGAAATACAACTCATTCCAGCCGTCGTCCGGAGAGAGGATCAATCCGCGCAGCGAGATGCCTCCGTACGCACCTTCGGATCTGGCGTAGGCGACCACGTCGGCAGTCAAGGTCGGCGTTACCCCGCCTGTCAGCCCCCTCCCCACCGGTCCGACAGTCAGGTTGAGATCCCCGCCGAGCATGAATTTCGAACCGATCATGGAGTCGATCCCCTTCTTGGTCATGATGAGGGCGACAACCTGGGATCGCTTCAGACCGATCTGCAGCCCGAAACTTCCCGCCGTCACCGTGTAGAACGCCGGATCGCTCCATTCGCCCGTGCGCTCATCGTGGAGCAGCAACACCCCGGAGCCGAGCGCAGCACCGACAAAATAGCCTGCCTGCAAAACACGAGGAAGGATCAGCACCCCCCTCGCATCCTTCAAATTCTTGCGCAGCCATGCCAGGTCCGGATTGCCGGAGAACTGGGCAAACGTCAGGCGGGCGTTATCGACGACTTCTTCCAGATCGGTCAAATCCGCTCCCCGCGCCGTGACTGGAAACAGAAGAGATCCCCATCCCGTGAGCAGGCACAGTCCCATCCAGAGCGCGAAGACCACGCGCACCGGTTGCCTGAACCGATTGACGATAAGAGCTTGGACAGGGAGCATGGGCGCTGCAGGACCTACTCGCCGGCTCCATCGCCGGCCGTTAACCAGGTAAACGCCTCCTCGAAATCGCGGAAGGCCCTCAATTGGTATCCACGATTCGTCGCGCAGAGCTCGAGAAACGCCATGCGGTCGAAGTCGTCCTTGGGGCGGTTGAGCACCGCGACACGACACTCGCGGCTGAGCCCCAACGTCCCCAGATCGTTCGCCAGGGTCCATACGTCGACCGTGCTCGCGGAAGAACTCGCCTCCCGTCCGTCGATCAAGATTCGATCAAGATGTTCCTTCGCGCATATTTCGACCAAACCTTTGAGCAATTCTCGACTGGCCTTGAGGTCCACGACGCCGCTGACATCGCTCCGGAGGAACTCGCTGATGGGAATGACCTTCAGCTTATAAGCCATGAGCCACCTGGGGCAGTATGGGAAGCGTCACCTTGCACCTCACGAAGACAGATTAAGAGACTCGCCCTCTCAAGATCAAGAGAACGAGACCTCGATTGGTGCAACGCTACCTCGTGACATCGGAGAGAATCAACTGGCACGTCGGAGCGGGGTGACGCGAGGGGAGACAAGCGGAGCCCGTGGGACACCGGCGAGACTCGCCGCGGCGGGACACGGACGAACTCAACTCATAGGTGGGGAAAACCTCAGATTGTGCACATCCAGATCGGCGAGATAGTCTTTCATTCGCAGTCGCTCGTGCTGCTTGACGTATTCAATCACCTTGTCGTCGATGTCCAGCAACCCAAGACCGGGCGGAATAGATTCCGGTCGAACGACGAACAGGTTGACCCCCGTCTCCTTGGCCCTCATCTGGGCCTCCTTGAGACGGTGGTGAATATAGCGCTCGTTCAGCCGCAGGAGATCGTTGAGCTCCAACAGGTCGCGCAGTGGGTGAGGATCGATACGGACGCTGTTGGCCGGCACGTTGAGAAACATCACAACGGTATCGCAACCATGACCGAAGGCTTCTTCGACCGGGAGCGGATTGGCGAGATCGGCGTCAAGATAACGATAGCCGTCCATCTCGACCATCTCGAACAACGGATACAGGGCCATGGACGCGCGAATCCGCTTAAAAAACAGATCGTAGACGGCTTTCTGCGTCTTGGCATCCCCGCCCGTCGCCGCAACCAGATCGGCGTCTCGATTGGAAAAGACCACCGTCGCCCCGTCCTCGTACCGCTCGGTCATGATGTGCCAGGTGACGGGACTGTTGATTACTTTCTGCAAATCGATCTGCTCACCGAGTCGCGCCAGGAGAGGGAACGGATCGAGGAAAGCCTTCATCCGCTTGAACTCGAAGTACTTGTCCATCTCGTCGAAGGCTTCCAAGATTTCCGGGGATTGCACGAGACGTCGAAACGATTTCTGCTGGGATTCGAACGTGTCCATCAGCCGGAAGATGAAGCTGACCGCGCGGCCGGCGGCCCGGAACGGCATGCGCAACCCCAGGGAGAAGACCAAGGGGAAAAACCGCAGCGCCCGCTTCACATCGTGAAAGGCGGATCCCGGAACCAACCCCTTCGTCGCCCTGGGCACCACGCCCAACAAGCGCGCCAGCTTCTCCCGAAAGAACGGATGAACTTCATAGATCGCCTCGGGCGAAGTGATATAGTCTTCCCAGATGCGCAACGTCTTCTGGGCTCCGACAGAACCAGGCTCCTCGACGAACCCGAGCGCATTACAGCTTCCCGCGGAGGAACTGACGATGTGGCTCGGCATGATGCCGGCGTCGACGAACTCGGCGGCGGCCACCGCCTGTATGATGGCTTTGCAGCCTCCGCCGCAGAACACGAAGATGACCTTCCCGAATTTATCGAAGCGGCTCTGCATGCCGGTCCTCCACCCTGACGATCGCCGGTGGCTCACGGTCGCACGAATTCAGCGTCGCGTTGTCATCCATCCGCCGATCTTCCCTCATCATGCCCGGGCACGGCTCGCGCCATTCGACCTCCAACACGGGATGCCGGACGATGGACGCCTATGACGTCTGCATCGTCGGTGCCGGCGTCGTCGGCTGCGCGGTGGCACGAGAGCTCGCCACGCGCGCCGCGAACCGTCCGCTGCGCATCCTCGTCGTCGAAGAGCGCCGCGGGGCTGGAGAAGAAACCAGCTCACGCAACAGCGGCGTCCTCCACAGCGGCATCCACGAACATCCGGCCACGTTGAAGGGGCGGTTGGCACGGGACGGCAGCCGGTTGGCGGTCTCGTACGCCGTCGCACGCGGCATTCCGTTGCTCCGTTCCGGGATGGTCATTGCCGTAACCTGGGAAGACATCCGGCGCGGTCTCTGGCGGGACATCGCCATGCTGCGGAGGCTGTGGGTCAACGCCCGGCGCAGCCGCCTGCCGGTCTCGTTCGTGACGCCGAGAGGTCTGCGCGAGTGGGAGCCCCATCTCCAGGCCTGCGGGGCCATCGTTATTCCAAGCATCTGCGTGATCGATCCGGCGGCCTGGGTGTCGGCGCTCAAGGCTGACGCGGAAGCGGCGGGGGTCACGTTCGCCTTCGAACACCGGGTCGTCGGCATCGATCCCGAGGACGACGGATACCTGGTCTCGACCGATCGACAGAGGATCCGAACCGCCGGGCTGATCAATGCGGCAGGCCTCCATGCCGACGAGGTGGCCTCGTTCCTCTCAGGAAGGATCTCGTACACGATCCGTCCCCTCCGCGGCGAATATTATGAGATTGTCGCTGCCGAGAAGAAAGGCCTCATCGGACGGCTGGTGTATCCGGCATTGCCTCCCGGCGCGGCCGGCAAGGGCATTCATTTCAGCCCGAGGCCGAACGGGCGATTGTTCATCGGACCGAACGAAGTCGCCGTGCAGGACAAAGCCGACTATGTTTCGAACCCCACCCCTCCGAGCCTGTTTATTACGGCGGTGCAGAAGTTCCTTCCCTCCCTCGAAGAGCGCGATCTTCGCTGGGCCTATTCCGGAATCAGACCCTCGGTCATGACGCAAGACGGGCGCAAGCCCGATTTCATCGTCGCCGTCGACAGGGAGAAGCCGCCTTTCGTCAACCTGATCGGCATCGAATCCCCGGGACTGTCGGCCGCCATGGCCCTCGCGCAGCACGTCGTCAACCTCCCTTGCATCAGAGCCCGCTGGGCTCTGTCCGGTACCGCCGGACCGGCCTAGCTGTTCGGCTGCAGTCGAGCCCGTTCCTCCACTCGGAGCACCCGATGCAGCATCTTCCCCAGGATGGACCGGGGCAGTTCGCTGCGAAACTCGATCTTCCTCGGTACTTTGTACGCCGCCAGATAATGCCGGCAATGAGTCAAGAGATCCTCGGCCGTCAGGGCTGCGGTCTTCGGCACCACGAACGCCTTGATCGATTCGCCTCCATCTCCCGCCTGCACTCCGATGACGGCGGCGTCCTGCACGAGAGGATGGAGCTGTAACGCCCGCTCGACCTCGGCCGGGTACACGTTGAAGCCAGAATTCGAGAGGATCATGTCCTTCTTGCGGTCCACGATGTAGAAGAACCCGTCTTGGTCGGTCTTCGCCATGTCCCCCGTGGCCAGCCACCCGCCGGGTTTGACGGCATTGGCGGTTTCCATCGGATTATTCCAATACCGTTCCATCACTTGCGGTCCGCGGACCCACAACTCGCCGATCTCCCCTTCGGGCACGTCGCGGCCGGCCTCGTCCACGATTCTCGCGTCAGTGTTGGGGACGGGCAAGCCGATGGACCGCTTCACCGACAAGCCTCGCGGAATGTTGCAATGCGTCACGGGCGATGCCTCGGACAGCCCGTATCCTTCGACGATCAGATGACCCGTCTGCTCCCTGAATTTCTTCAGCAGCTCGTACGGCAGCGCCGCGCCGCCGCAGATCACGAACTTCGTGGAGATAAAATCGTTCGCATCGCACTGTTCGAGCAGCTTTCTCACGAATGCAGGCACCAGCGTGATCACCGTCGGCTGCTTCTTGCGGAGGAGGGTGAGCAGCACCGACATGTTGCGCGGATCAGGAACCAGAATCATGCATCCGCCGACCGCGAGACAGATGTTCTGCGTGACCGTCATGCCGAACACGTGGAAGAGCGGGAGCGCCGCCAGGAAGCTCTCGACTCGTTCGGCCGGCGCAAACCAGCTGATCAGCTGGCGAATATTGGCCGTCAGATTTCGATGACGCAGCTCCGCCCCCTTGGAGAGGCCCGTGATCCCGCCCGTGTATTGCAGGACGGCGATGTCCTCTGGCACCACCGCCGGCAGCCGCGCCGGTTCGACGTCCGTCAGGTTCAAGACGTCATGAAACACTCTCGTCGTCCCTCCCGTCGGGATCTCGACCGCGTGACGGCCGTTTCGATGGTGGTAGAGATATCGCGCGACGGTGGTCATGAAATCCGTGATGGACGTGACGATGACCAGCTCGAGGTCGAGGTGTCGGATCTTCTGGTACATCTGGTCGAGCACGACGATGGCCCTGGCCCCGGCATCCTGCAACTGGTGGGACAGCTCGTGCTCCGTATAGGTGGGATTGCAGGCCACGACGATCCCGCCCGCCCGCAGAATGCCGAAGTAGGCGATGACGGCCTGCGGACAGTTGGGCAGACACAAGGCCACCCGGTCTCCCTTACGCAGCCCCAACGCCGCAAGGCCGCAGGCGAACTTCTCTACGAGTACCTGACAATCATGATACGAAATGGTCTTGCCGAAAAAATAGAGCGCCGGCCTGCGAGAAAACCGCCGCGCGCTGCCGGACAGCACGTCCAGGAGTGTCTCAGAGATCAACGGAATCTGCGGCGGAACTCCCTGCGGATAATGCGACATCCAGAGGCGTTCAGGCATATGCGTTCCATCCTGCCGAGCTCTGCTCGATCTCGGACTTACCAATCTCCAGCCGCCAGGTCGGGGCAGGGCTCAAATCGCTTTCCATACCGTTGCGCCAGGGATTCCAGTTCCCCGGCAAGGGTCCGGGGCGTCATCGTATCACGGGCCCACGTCAGCAAACCGCCGCGAAACCCGGGAAATCCGATCCCGTACGTCAAAGCCAGATCGACCTCCCGAGACTGTTCGACGATCTTGTCCGTTAAGCACCGCACCGCTTCATCCACCATCGGGAGAAACAGGCGACGGTGCAACACCTCGTCCGACAAGGGCACGGCCTCCGCACCGAAGGCCCGACGATGCTCCAGGATCGCTTCGACCGCCTCAGGATTCTCCTTTCCCGACTTCCAGAACGGCAGCGGCGAGCCTCCCTCCCCAAGCAGCTTCCGCAGAAGCGCCTCGCGCGATTCAATCCTGTGACCCAGTACGGTGAGGGACGCCAGGACATGGATCGCGACCGGTAGACCGATCAGGTCGATCAGCTCGAGCGGACCCATCGGATGCCCGCTGTCCACCGCCATGCCGAAACCTTGAGCCACGCGGTCGATGCGTTGAATCGGCACGCCCTCCCCGACCAGGATGACGGCCTCCGCAAGGTAGCGCGACAGAATCCGGTTCACCAGAAAACCCGGTCCATCGCGCACCAGGAGCGGAAATTTGCCCAACCGCTTGGCCACGGTGCAAGCCTCGGCCAGCGCCCGCTCGGATGTAAACGGTGCGCGCACGACCTCCACCAGTTGCATTTTGGCCACCGGATTGAAGAAGTGCAGTCCCACGCACCGATCCGGGCAAATCGCGTTGACCGCGATGTCGGCCAGCGTATAAGACGAAGTATTGGTCGCAAATATCGCATCGGACGGCGCCTCCAACTCGAACTCCGCCAGCACCGCGCGCTTCACTTCCAGTTTTTCCGATACGGCCTCGATCACGAGCCCCGCGGAACTCACGTCGGACATCCTGGTGGTCGGGGCGATCCTCAGGCTTCGATAGCGGAGCTGGGAGGGCAAAATGATCTTCTTCCGCACCTGCGACGCCAGCGCTTTGTGAATCCGCCCCACCGCCGCGGCCAAGATGTCGGGGGCGAGATCCCGCAAGACGACGGCATAGCCCTTGTCTGCAAGCTGGCCGGCAATTTGGGATCCCATCAGGCCGGCGCCGAGCACGCCGAGGCGCGTCACCCCTTCAGCGGACGTCGCCGCCTTGCGCTTGACCGCCTCCCCGGCCAAGAACAGCCCTACCAGATGCGTGGACACGGAACTCGCCATCAACTCGATCAGGAGGGGCTTCTCGACGGTCAGCGAGGCCTCCAGCAGGTCTTTGCCCAACCCTCGTTCGACGGCGTCGATGGCGCCGAGAGGCGCCGGATAAAAATGACGGACGCGCTGGAGCACCCGGCGACGGGCAAAACGACAGACCAGCGAGCGGATCAGCGGTAGACCGGGGAGCCGGCGGCTCAGCGGCAGGGCGGATCTTCGGTCTGCAGCGCCCCGAAGCTTTCGCACCCGCGCCAGCGCCGCCTGGATGAGTGATTCCTGTTGAATCTCCTCAAGCCGCCGCTCGCGGGACGGAATCGAGGTGACCATGGCATCGATCAAACCCATGCGCAACGCCTGACGGGGGAAGATAGTCTTGCCGGTCGTAATCATCTCCAATGCGGGCACGAGACCGACCAGCCGCGGCAGCCGTTGAGTCCCTCCGAACCCGGGCAGGATGCCCAATCTCACCTCCGGCAGCGCCAACCCGGTTCTCTCGTGGGTACTGGCCACGCGTGCATGACAGGCCAGCGCCAACTCCAGACCTCCGCCGAGACAGGCCCCCTCCACAGCCGCCACAAACGGTTTTCGGGACCGTCCCATCGCATCGAAGACGGTATGGGCGGCGACCACCAGCTGGTCCAACGCCTGAAAGGACTTTCGCCGCTGCGCCTCGTGCATTTCCTCCAGATCGGCTCCCGCGCAAAAGTTGCCGGTTTTCAGGCTCAGCAACACGACGCCGGTGACGGCCGAAGACCCCTCGGCCCACTGGACCAATCGGCGCCATTCGGCCATACTCTCGACGTTGAGGACGTTGACGGCCTTCCCGTGATAGTCGAATCCAGCAAGCAGGGTTCCGTCTTCCAGAACCGCAGTCTTGAAGTGTTGCAACCCTTCGAGGCTCTCGACTGTGCCGATCCGATCGTTCGCCATGCCTATTTTCTTTCCACGATCATCGCCACACCCTGCCCGCCGCCGACACAGGCGCTGATCAGGGCTCGCTGGGCGTTGCGCCGCCTGAGTTCATAAAGCGCCGTCATCGCCAGTCGCAGACCCGAAACGCCCACCGGATGGCCGATCGCGATCGCGCCTCCGTGGGGATTGAGATCGTCGGGAGGTATTTCCCCCAAGCGTTCCGTCCATCCGTACCGGCCGAATTTCCGTTCCATGAGTGCGGAGGAATTGAGGATGCGTGTGATCCCAAGGACCACGGAGGCAAAGGCCTCGTTGATTTCACAGACGGCAAAGTCTTTCAGTGTCAGCCCCGTCCTGGCCAGCAAGGAGGCGATGGCGCCGACTGGAGCCAATCCCATGCAGGACGGCTCATAGCCGAAATCCGCATACTCCCTCACATAGCCGAGAATCGGCAGTCCAAGCGACTTGGCCTTCTCTTCTTCCATCAACAACATGGCCGCGGCCGCGTCCGTAATCTGCGACGCGTTCGCCGGGGTGACCGAACCGTGGAATCGGTCGAACACCGGCTTGACGCCGCCGAAGGTCTCGAGACTCGCATCCTCACGGATTCCGTTATCGCGGGCGACATAAGCCTGACGCTCGGGGACATACATCGTCACCACCTCGTCGGCAAAGAGGCCGTTCTTCCAGGCGCCTGCCGCGCGCTGGTGCGACCGGACCGCGTAGGCATCCTGCTCTTCGCGGCTGATGCGCAGTTCAGGGTCCTTCGAAATGTTCTCCGCGGTCAGCCCCATGATGAGGTCGCACATCGGATCGGTGAGGCCCATCACCAAGCCCACGCGGGGCGGGTAGCGTTTCAGATTGAGCAGCTTGGGAATCAACGAGAAGGCCGCGACGGTCCGTTCGCGAAGCGTCCGCCCTTTCCCATAGCGGAGCACCAGATCGGCGACGGTGCGATCATAGACGACCGGAATACGGCTCATCGCCTCCATGCCGATCGCCAGAATCGTGTCCGCATCGCCGCTTCGGATGCGAAGGCTTGCGTAGTAGAGCGCCGTCACGCCCGAGCCGCAATTCTTTCCCGCCACCGTGTCGGCGGGAATCGTCGCGGGCAGCCCGCCGGTGACGGCCGCCACCCTCGTCGGATTGACGGCGTGCATGGGGGTCGCGACGTTGCTGCCCAGGACACCATCGATCGTCGTCAGGGGAAGATTCCAACGGTGGCAACGCACGATGAGCTCGCGGACGACCCACGCCCCCAACACATCTGCGTCCGTTCCGCCAAAGTCCGTGCCTTCTTTGCAGAGAGGCGTTCGGAATGCATCAACGACGACAACCTGGCGCATCGTGCGATCTCCGTTCGATTCTCCCCCATCGTACCACGGCTGGACCATTTCCACGCACCTGCCGATCCCCATTTCGCCTCCCACAATGGAGGGAGCCGGTCCCGAATCGCCAAGCCATGGCGGCACGAGCCCTCTTCAGGTAGAATCGGTAGGGAAGGCACCGGCAACGCCGTCTCGCTCGACCGACACCCAATGACACAATCGGACGTATTTCAGGGTTCTGTCGCGGTCGCGGAAACCGCCCGAGACAAGGCGGTCTACCAGGGTTTCCTGGCAGGGCTCTTCATCCGCGACATCCGTTGGCATCTCTTTTCCTCCATCCGCATTCCCCAGACCAGCCCTTCCGCGCTGGAGTTTCTGGAGCGGTTCAAAGCCGCGCTCCTACCGCTGGACCCGGAACGCATCGACCGGGAGGGTGAACTTCCGGACTCGACCATCAAAGACCTGGCCCAACTCGGCGCCTTCGGGATCAAGATTCCCCGGTATTACGGCGGACTCGAGCTGAGCCAATCGGAATATCAGCAGGTTGCAACGCTATGCGGCAGCGTTGACGCCTCGCTGACCGTGCTGTTGTCCGCCGCGCAATCGATCGGCGTGCCGGAGCCCCTGCGCCTCTTCGGCACCGACGAACAGAAGGCCCGGTACCTCCCCCGGCTGGCTCGCGGCGAGATTTCCGGCTTCGCCCTGACCGAACGCCAGGTCGGTTGCGACATCTCCAAGGTCGACACGTACGCGGTCCGCGTGCTGGAAAAAGGCGCGACCGTGGGCTACCGCCTCACAGGCGACAAATTCTTCATCACGAATTCCGCCAAACGGGACGGCGAATTCCTCTCTTCCATGCTGATCGTGATCGCCAGGATCGTGGATGATCCGCACGACCTGAAGGATCCCCGCGCGGTGAAACGCTATGGCGCCTTCATCGTGGAAACACAGTGGCCCGGCTGCTCCGTGACGCGGCTCCGCTTCGAAGGCGTGAGAGCCATCTATAATGGAGCCCCATCGTTCGACCGGGTCTACGTACCGATCGAAAACCGTCTTGGCAGCGAAGAGGATGGCCTGCGCATCGCCCTCGCCACCTTGACCGTGGGCCGCCTGACGCTCCCCGCCGCCTGCTTGGGCGGGCTCAAACAATGCGTCGCGCTTATGCGCTGGTGGGCGAAAGCCCGGGTGCAGTGGAATAAGCCGATCGGCGAGCACACCCTGATCGGGGAAAAGCTCTGCCGGACCGCCGCCTATGCCTTGGCGCTCGAAGCCGTGATGGCCTATTGCGGAGCCTGGGCGAACAAGAAGGGCGACCTGAGGCTCGAATCGGCGGCCGCCAAGATCATCGGCAGCGAGTGGTACTGGGAAGGGGTCAACGACCTCTTTCAGGTGCGCGGCGGGCGCGGGTTTATGACGGCGGAGTCTCAGAGAAAAAGCGGAGAGGCTCCAGTCGCCGTCATGCGGATGATGCGCGACGCCCGGATCAACCTGGTCTGGGAAGGCACCAGCGAGATTCTGCGCATCTGGATGGCGCGGGAGGCGCTCGCTCCGTACATCGATCAAGGACTCGCCCTGCTCGACGGCTCGTGGCCGGAGAGGGCGGCAGCCGCGTGGTACTATGGCCGAGCTTGTCTTCGTTCATGCCTTCCCTTCCTGCATGCGGGAGGCCCTCGCGGCCTGTTTGGAAAAGATTACGCGCGCTGGACCAGGCTGATCGAATCCGCATCACGCAAGCTGACTCGCTCCACGCTGGTCGCAGCAGTGCGCCACCGGCAGGGACTGCACAACAAACAACTCCAGCTGCAACGACTGGTAGACGACGGCCTCCTGATCTTTCCCATGACCGCGGTGCTGTGGTTCGCGTCCCAGCCGGAGATACGGACCAAACCGGGCATCCGCGAGCTGGTCGATTATTTCTGCGAAGACATGGCCGACCGCCTGCGCTCCGGTTCATCCCTGACCGGCCGGTCCGGACGGCCGAGACGAGACACCGCCGTCTATCGACTCTCCAAGGCGATCATGAACGGCGACTATGCCTGGCTGGAAGAGGGGATTATCCCCGCCGTGAACGTCGACGAAACGGCCGCTGCCGCGAATTACTCCGCACAGGCGGATCCATCCCGATAGGCCGAGTTCGCTCCTCCCCGGCGGGCCACAGCATGATGAGCCACCAGACACCATCCGTCATTGTGAGCGCGGTCCGAACCCCCATGGGCAGCTTCAACGGTGCCTTCAGCACCGTCCCTGCCACCAGACTGGGGAGCATCGCGATCGCCGAGGCGCTCCGGCGCATCGGCCTGTCCCCCGACCGTGTCGACCAGGTCTTGATGGGCTGCGTGCTCAGCGCCGGCCTCGGTCAGGCCCCGGCCAGACAGGCCTCGATCGGCGCCGGAATACCGCACTCCGTCGGAGCGACGACGGTCAACAAGGTCTGCGGCTCAAGCATCGCCACGGTCATGATGGCGGCGCAAACGATCGCGTTGGGCGAAGCCCGGGTGGTCGTGGCGGGCGGCATGGAGAATATGACGCGCGCCCCCTACCTGCTCGAGAAGGCTCGGCAGGGATACAAGCTCGGCCATGCCGAATTGGTGGACAGCCTGATCAAGGACGGCCTGTGGGACGTCTACAACAATTTCCACATGGGCGACGCCGGGGAACTCTGCGCCGGACGATACGGTCTCACCAGACAGGAGATCGACGACTTTGCCCTCGAGAGTTATCGGCGCGCCCGTCAGGCCATCGAAGCGGGGCTCTTCAGGTCCGAAATTGCGCCGGTCGATGTCACTCGACGAAAAGGCACCGTGACGGTGACGGATGACGAAGAACCCAATCGGGTCGACCTGGGCAAACTGCGTCATCTGGGTCCGGCGTTCCGATCGGACGGCGTGCTCACGGTCGGCAATTCCCCATCGTGCAATGACGGAGCGGCGGCGCTGGTGGTGATGGCGGAAAAAGAAGCCGAAGGTCTCGGACTGGCTCCGATGGCGCGCATCGTCGGCTATGCGGCGGCGGCGCTGGCGCCCGAGTGGTTGACGATCGCGCCGGTGGAAGCCATCAAGCTCGTGCTGAAGAAAACCGGCCTCTCGCTCGCCGACATCGACCTCTTCGAAATCAATGAGGCGTTCTCCGCCGTGTCGCTGGCGATCAATCGCGAACTCGGCCTCGATAGTCGGAAGGTCAACGTGCGCGGCGGCGCGGTCGCGCTGGGTCATCCGATCGGAGCGACCGGCGCGCGGATCCTCACCACCCTGCTCCACGCCATGCAGGCCGCCGGCGCCACACGAGGATTGGCCGGTCTCTGTATCGGCGGAGGAGAAGCGTTGGCGATCGTCGTCGAGCGTCCCTAACCGATTCACGTCATGGATCTCTGCTGCCTCGATCCATCTCCTCGCTCCGCATGCGCTCCCTTCGATCCACGACGCCTCCCACATTCTTGACCCGATCCGTTCGCGAGTGCTAGTCTTTCGCCGCTCCCAGTAGGAGAGAATGTCCTGACGGACCTCGCACGGAACGGCGTCGTGAAGCGGGTACTCCTCACCACCGCATTATGTCTCTCCCTTGTGCTCGTTGACATTCCGACGCGGCAACCGCTCGCCGCCAACCTGCAGACCTCCGACGACCACGAACTCATTCAAACGTCGATTCTCTTGCCTTGGACGGGGGATCTCGATGGAATGATCGAGCGCCGCGTCATTCGTGCGCTCGTTGCGCCGTCCCGCACGTCGTACTGGATCAACGGCGCGAGGCAGACCGGGGCGGAATACGAGCTGCTCAAGGCGTTTCAAGAGGAAATCAACGCCCGGTTCCAGGGCAAGAACAAGCACATCCGCACGTATGTCGTCTTTATCCCGACATCCCGCGACCAGCTGATTCCCGCCTTGCTCGATGGGCGCGGCGATATCGCCGCCGGCATCTTGACCGTGACGCCGGAACGGCTAGAGAAAGCGGACTTCGGCGAGCCGTTTTTTCGCGGAGTCAAGGAGATCGTGGTGACCGGCCCCGCCTCTCCCAAGCTGGCGTCGCTGGGCGACTTGTCCGGCAAAGAAGTCTTCGTCCGCAAGTCGTCCAGCTATTGGACTCACCTGGAGCGTCTCAACGAGCAGTTCACGCAGGAGCAGAAGGCCCCGGTGGTGCTCAAGCCCGCGCCGGAAGACTTGCAGGACGACGATCTCCTGGAAATGGTCAATGCCGGACTGGTCGAGATCATCGTCGTCGACCGCTATCAAGCGCTTCTCTGGTCCAAAGTCTTCAAGAAGCTCGTCCCTCACAAGGACATCGTCGTCAACGCCGGCGGCGACTTGGCTTGGATGATCCGCAAGGATAGTCCCAAGCTCAAAGCGGAGATCGGTGAATTCGCCAAGAAATACGGCCGCAAGTCCGAGTTCGGCAACGCCCTGGTCAAGAAGTACGGGAGCGACGGCAATCCGCGGATCGTCAAGCAGGCTACATCCAGCGGCGAGATCAAGAAGTTCATCAAGACGGTGGAACTCTTCCGCAAATACGGCGCCCAGTACGATATGGACTATCTCCTGATGATCGCCCAGGGCTACCAGGAATCCCTGCTCGACCAAAGCGCGCGCAGCACTGTCGGCGCAGTCGGCGTCATGCAATTGATGCCGGCGACCGGCAATGAAATGAAGACCGGGGACATCACGCAACTGGAGCCCAACATTCACGCCGGTATCAAGTATGTCCGCCTGATTCGGGATCAGTTTTTCGAGAACGAACCGATGGACGCGCGGAACAAGATCCTGTTCTCCTTCGCCGCCTACAACGCGGGACCCGCGCGGGTGCAGAAACTCAGGACGGAAGCGGAGAAGCGAGGGCTGAATCCCAACGTGTGGTTCAACAATGTCGAGCTCGTCGCCGCGCGGCGGATCGGCGAGGAAACGGTGACCTACGTGGCCAACATCTACAAGTACTACGTCGCGTATAAGCTCATCGAAGAGCAGCAACTGCAGAAGGACAAACATCGCGCCGAGTTGCAACAGAACGCGCCCGGGCCCCGGTAACCCGCTGGTCCCGCTTGACCGCCGTCAATCGGTCAGCTGCAGTTTGCTCTGCATCAGCTCTTTGGCCACGATCCGGCGATCGCGCAACTCCTGCCGCACGCGAGGTGAGAGCGATCCGGCGATCCACATCTCGATGCGCGCGCTCCGTTTCCGATGGCGGATGGCGGACGCCAGACGGTTCACCACTGCTTCGGTCCTATCCGTCCAAATAGCGTAATCGACCGGGGCCGGAAGGATCGCTGAGCGATCTTTCGTGCGCCCCAGCGGAATCCGGCCGAACATCGTAATTTCGGCGATGGGCGATTCTTCCCTATTGTAGGCTTGCAGCAACTCGGCCGCCTGCTGATAGAAGAAGGCCTCCTCTTCGGACAAGGCATTCAACGCGATCGTAAGAAACCGGTCTCGCCGCTTGGTTTCGGATAAGGTTCCGAGGCAGGCGACGATGATGGTTTGATGACGAGGCGAGTAGTACGGATGGTCGAGAAATTTTTCGGCCAGCTCGTCCTTGATGCCCATCGCCCTGAGCTGCCGGAGATTGAGGATGCGCAGTTCGTCGGGCCCGCGCTCTTCGAGGACTCGATTCAGCATCTCGACGGTGTTCAGACCGACAAGCGCCATCGGCAGCAGATTGGGAAGCGGGACGAGCAGCGTGGCGAACGTCGTCGTGTACCCAGCCAGACTGGCCCAGGCCACTCGATCCAGTTCAACCTGTAAAATTGGGTTCGACGAATACACGTCCACGTCATAGTGCATGGCGATGCGCCGCTTATACGCCGCGACCTGGACCATGCTCTTAAAATCAGAGTCCTCGTAGGGACCGGACTCGCGGAATGCCCCGGTGATGCTGGATTCCAGTAAACGATAGACGCCGCGCGGCATGCCGGCGAGCGTATCCAGCGGATCCGAGGCGAGGCGGCCGATCGCATGGAGAGGCTTGATGACGACCTTGACCGCCGACTCGACCGCCACCTTCGGCGCGTATCGCGCCCGCAGATCCGCAATGGCGGTCAGTTCCCGACGCAGACGCCGGAACATCGTGTCGCCGTGCGCCAGATACACGCCGAAATCAGTATCGACCGTGTAGATATGCATGTAGCCGTCATGCTGAACCGGCCCGTCGATTCGACCATGCGGCACATCGCGCAACTCGGGCGGGAGTGCGTCCTCGATCGTCCTCGGCACGGATATTTCGTATCCCGGTTCCGCCGTCGCGGGCGAAACGCCGACGACAAAGAGGAGAAGTACGCAGGTAAGGCAGGTAAGGAACGACGGGCACGCACAATCCGGCCGCATACCGCCGGCATGGAGCGGAAAAAGACGAACCATCGAACGACAAGCTACGCTGGGTCTCCGCAGGGTGTCAAGCTGAGGAAGCGATCGCCGGCGCGCCCTTGCTTCCCTTCCGGTGTTTGAATATGCTGAGCTATGCGCGCCTGGCTCCTGTTCCTGGCACTGACCATGACGGCGGGATGCGCGTTCTTCGAACGGGACGACGATCCTCCCTTCCAGGATTCCATCCCCGATGTCGTCCTCACCGCCTCCTGCACCGACCTATGGAAACGCTACAGCGACGAATTGCAGCTGGTCGATGACGACGAGGCCAACTGGCAGGCGCATGACGACAAGGCCCTGCAGTACTATAGGCATTTCAGCGCGGTGTGCAACGCGGCGGACATGCGCGATGCGGCCGCGAGAGATTTGCGGTGCAAGGCCCTCTGGGGCATCTACGTGAAGGAAGCGGGCCGCATGACCAAAGAAGAGCAGACCTGGCGTGACCACGACGCGCAACAGAGCGAAGCTATGAACCGCATCAGATCGAGTTGCGCCAAGACCGCCTGCACCTTCTTCCCCGGTATCCGATGCACGGTCTCGAAAACCCTGCCGTAACACAGGAGGGGGATGGCATCCGCACTGTGCCTTCTTCGCTTGGCTCTTACACCTGCGCCGGTCTCTCGTTCGGAAACATCCGGCCCTCAGGTGATGGTCAGTTCGAAACACACGAAGACATCCCTCAACAAGACGTCGCCTGTGTCACTCTTCAGCGCATCAAAATCGGCGGATGTTGCGAGCAGCGTCCAATTTCCGACGCTCTTGTCTTGCTGGAAGCTCCGCTGACCGTACAGGGTGTCCCCATACCCGTCGCGTACGGCAAGGGCGATCCCGTCTTCCTGTTCATCGAACGAATCCCCCGGCGGCGTAACATAGAGCGTGCTGGTGTCGGATACTTTCTTTGTGAGCGTCGAGAGGAGATGCACCTTGGTCACCTTGACCTTGCCTGCGACAAACCTGTCGCGCAGGAAAAATGGAAAGCGCTCCGGCCCAAACGACAGGGTCTGTTGATGATCGCCCGTGCCGTCCGTCGTCACGCTCAGGAATCGCTGCCACTCGGTCGGAAATTCGTGGCGGAGGCTGAATAACCGGGCCACGCCCTTTCCTCCTTCGCTCGCGATCAGCTCATTGACCGCGGTCTGCAGATCACCGGCGGCGGCCGCGTGCAACCCTTCGCCTCCTTCCCGGGCCGTATAGCGGATATGCAGAATCACATCGGAGATGGAATTATAGTCAAACGACTTGAAGTCCGCCGGTAGTGCTAAACGCCAGGTGCCGACCGCGCCGGCGCCTTCGAACGGCAGATAGCGCTCGTCCCGCAAGTTCGTCTCGAACATCCCGCTGTCGCTCTGTCCGCTGCTGGTCACTATGGACTGCATCGGACCGAACAGATCCGAAAAACGCGGATCGTCGTTTTGCGCGTCCCGGCGGTACCCGCCGTCGAGCGCATTGCTGTGGCGGATCTGACTCTTCAGTAATGTGACCGTACAGGACACGGCGGCATAGGGACCCCCGATGCAGGGAATCGTGACGCTCACCGATTTCAGCCGGCGCATGTAGTGACCGGGATAGTCCATATCGAACCAGGCCTCCGGCACGGTAAACTCGCAGCGACCCGACTCGCGCAACATCACCAACGCCAGGGGGTCGAGTTGCAGCAGAGAGACATGCTTCGTGATCTCGTACTCGCGCTTGTTCTGATCCAGATACGCCACGTCCATCCGCCTGAGGTCCTGCCCCAATCGCTCTCCCGACAAGAGTCCTTTCTTCAAACTATCCCAGTAGCCGAACTGAATATAGGTTGAGCGCCTCAATCCGAGTTCAAACTGAAACGCCCGCTCGGCGCGCTTGGCGCAATCATAGGCCAATTGATACGCGCGAAAATACACGCCGGACAACTGCTGCGTCATCCACTGGTACAGCTCGTGGTTCGTGTATTTCTCGCGCATGAACCGGTCCGTCTCCTCGGCGTCCTTGATCTGTTTCTTGTGGTTGTCCAGCTCCTTGGCGGCGATATCCGCGCGAATCTTCGCCGCGATGATTTGCCGGCGGATCTGTTGAATTTCCTTGAGCGCCATGCGGCTCTGGAACACCCATTCGTCCTGGCGCCTCTGGTATTGCCCGATCGCGGCGGACCGACTCGATTGATGGACGGCGTTGCGCTCCAAAATGCTGAAGAACGACCCGATCGCATTGGCCACGGATCCCAGATTGGTTCCGCCGAACTTCGACTGAAAAAACGGCGTGCCGGCGCTGATGTCCGGAAATGCGAACAAAATCCCGGACGCGGTATTGAATGCCCCCGCGACGGCCGCATAGGTCATCGCCGTGTCCGACCACCCCATTTGGTCGATCTCCGCCTGCGTCAACCCCAAATTCGTCAGTTCGCTCGAAGAGTCGGCCTTGGCCACGGCGACGGCCGATGTCTGTTCGACATCGGCGCCGAAATCGTCGGGCACTCGCGCGCTGTTGTTACCCAGCAACCGCTGGTATTGAGCAAAGCGTGCCATGGCCGCCTGTTCGCTCTGACTCAACGCATCGATATCGGCCCTGGCTGTCGCGACCTGCGCTTCCTTGACCGCGGACACCAGATTGAGCAGATCGATCTCTTGATTCGACCGCAACCGTGACAGTTGCTCCGCGTCCTTTTTCTCCAATGCGGCCAACAAGGCGCTGCCGAGCCCCTTCACTTCATTGCACAGATCCACGGCCTTCCCCATCAAGACACCGAATCGGTAGTACGGAAGCGGCATCGTGGCGTCGGCCAACACGGCGCCGATGTCGAGGCCCGCAGCGGCGGCGCGCACCAGCAACGCAGGATCTATCGGCGGCTGGAACAACGGCAGCGGCTGCTCCACGCCGTCAATGTTTCGGCAGTGTCGGATGTTGAACAGTCGCTCATCCACCTTATCCCAATATGCCGCGAGCTTTTCATTGCGCGGCACGCAGAAATACAGCAACCCGATGCTCGATATCGTGGAGAGACCCTTGTCCCCGCGCATCGACATGCCCCACGATCCTTGTCCGCCTTTGGCCAAGTTCGCTTCCAACTCGAGCCATGCGTTTGAGAACTCATCCCATTGATCGTTCGCTCGACGATAGGTCAGGGGCCGAGGTAGCCGTGCGCGGGGGCGTGGGACGGACTGCGGACGAGGCCCCAACAACTTCGCCGCCAGGACATACAGTTGCGTCGCTTCATTGACGGATTCGGTCGTATATTGCCTGAAGAGCGAGTCGCCCCACGCGATCAAGTTATCCAGATACTTGAACACCACATTGATTTGATAGGCTTGTGGACGCATGCGCGCGACCGCATGCGGACGAAACGGGCTTCTCGACCACAAATCGATCTGCGCAGTGATCTGCTGCTTCCGGCTGTCGGTCGCCGGCACGTTGGGATCGCCCAACAATTTGAGCAATTCCTCAATCGGAGTCGTCATGCTGTGATTGCGGAACGGCAGGTAGCGCCAGTAGCGCTGGTTGCCGTTCACGGCATCTTCCGTCGTCGGATCAAAAATGAAATGCAGCCACTGCTGCGCATCGCCGAAACGTTGGTTGCTGCTCAGGAATCCGGCGACCAACATCGGCACGTGGAAGAACAGTTCCGTGTTATAGCCCGCATAGGGCGAATGCGCCTGGTCCGGTTCGAAGTACATGGCGGGCCGCGGCAGCGACCGAGTGAGGTCGACGGAAGCGCTGGGCGCATGGATGTCGAAATTGGCCGCGTGTTGCCAGGTTTGCTGAATCAAATCGAACAGTTGCGGCACTCCCCCGAGCGAGACCTCACGGCGCAACTCACTCGCACGCGGATGCCCGTTCACCACGATCTGCAGCCGGCCTTGTGAGTTCACCGGATCGGTATGCGTATTTTCCCGGCGGATGAAATAGCTGTTCTGGGCATCGCGATAGACGACGACCTCGGCGGCTTGATATTCGAAGGGAGCCGCCGGCAGCAACGAATACGACGGCGATACCCCGCTCCATACCGTCACGGCATTGCCGCCGCCATTGTCCGAGAGGGTCAACGAAGAGGACTGACTGGCCCCCGTCACCTTGAATCCCGAACCGTAGGTGAGCGCGCCGCTCGGCAGAGCCGGCAACGGCGTGGTCAGCGGCAACCATTCAGCATCGTCTGCGGTATAGATTCGGAATTTCTTGACTGGAACGATCGTGACGGGACGGTCTGCTTCACCACCCGGCGCAGCGCCGCCGATGCCGATAATAAAGTTCTGTTGAAAGCGCAACTGGCTGTGGTGCTGGTACACCTCATTCGAGGACGAGTCCTTGTACGGGAAGCTCTTGGACTGAGGCGATGCGCTGCCGAACGACACGGACAGCTCAAAGGTCGGATTTGTCCTCAGGGCGCTCTGCCGATAGTATCCTGTGTCATGATTGCCGAAAAGGTCGCTGCCATGCAGCCATGCAGCCAGACTCAATGTCAGGGTGAAGTTGCCGTTGGCATCCGTGACCGTGGAGGTGTCCTCCGTGCTGTTATAGGCGGGAGCGCCGGACAGCCCGAGTCCATGGTCCTCATCCCACTGAATGTCGTTCCTGGCCGTCGTGATCTCTTCCGGGGTTCCGTTGAGCTTGACATACACCCGTACGGAGGCGTTCGCGAGCGGACGATAGATGGTGCCGTTTGCATATGAGGCGTAGACGACACCGGACAGCGTGACCATGATCCAGGGGGCACTGCGGACCAGGGGGAAGAATGTCCGAAAGGGCAGGATATCAGCCGTCGATGGCGCATCATACAACAGCGCGCCTTCACGCTTGGCGCCGTAACAGTCGATGTCTGTCGAACCCGCCACGCTGCTCCTGACTCTGAAGGTGAAAGTCTGGTTCTCGTCCTTGCCGTAGACCCACGGATGCTCGAAGACATCGCTGCTCATGAGCCGATCGGTCCATCCCCGGCTGGTGCGGCGAATCCACGCCATCTGAACCCGCCACTTTGCGCCTGGTGCGGTCGCGCCTCCGACCCCGGGCTCCGCCGCCAGTTGCGTGATCTCCGGCCACGCGACATAGACATCGCCGCGCATCACGAACGGCAACACATGGTCCGACTTGACGCCCTCCAGCGCCACGTGCTCCCACGGCTCCCAGCGGTTCGTCCGCTGGGTCAACACCCAGCGCCGATAATAGAACCGCGACGGCCGGTTTCGCGTGCGGCCGAGCACGTGGATGCGAATTTCCGGTTCACCGTCCAACGCCTCGTTGTCCACATACATGCCGACCACGGCGAGGCTTGAGATATCCTCGAGTTGCTTGAGATACACCTTGAGGAGTTCCTCCGCCCGCTCGTTGTCGAACTCGCTCTGCTGCAACTGACCTTCCAACTCCCTAAAGAGCTCGGACTTGTCGTCGCGCAATTCAGGCTCGATCCAGTTCTCCGGATACAAGAAGACCTTCCGATTGGCCTCCCACACCCGGTAGTTCTTCATCCATTTCCAGCGATCGGCGTCGATGGCAGCAGGCGACACCCCGGTTTCAAGATTCATCAAACACCGCTGCACGAACAACTGGACGGCGCTGATCGCATGGAGAATGCGCGTACTGGTCTTGCACGCGCTCATGCGCGGATCGATCAGGAAATGCTCATACAGATCGTTCGCGTCCCTCCACAATCCCTTCGCCACCGCATTGGCCGGGGGATTGGCGATCAGATAGGCGACCAACGCGTCGCGCTGCTGGTGCCGCAGCCTATCCGAGATGGGCCTGAGCCGTTGCAACCAGGTGCGGCCGTCGGATCGTCCACGCAAGAGCTCCCGCGCGAGCATCGCTTCGTTCGGGCCGGGCCGCGCAGCGACCCCGGGGGCCGGAGCCCTGTCCTCGGCCAGCGCAAAGCACTCGCTCGCCTTGCCGCCGAGCCGCTGCACCGTGGACAACAATTGCAGCAAGTCGTCGAGCCGTGACGGGTTCTGCACATCCGCCGGCCACGCGAGGTTCAGCTTGGCCATCGCATCCGTCACATCGTCGACCGATAGGCGCATCGCTTTGGCGAGAGTCCGTTTCGCCAGCCATCCAATCGCCTCAGCAATCCTGACGGCGGCTTGATAGTCGGCCGGCCATTGTAGATTCAGTTGTGTCTGCGTCGCCCATGACACGTCCTCGGCCGAGCTGTCCAAGCCCGCCGCCAGGTAGGCGACCTGGGCGGCGACGTCCGTCTGCGCCTCGACCAGCGTGGCCGGATCGACGCACATGAGCGATTGCAGCTTGGCGATCAGTTTCGGTCCGAGAGAGGGACGATCACGCAATTCGAACAGCTGGGCCAATCGCCGCCATGCGCCGTAACGAACGTCCGCATCTCCCGGCGCACTTGGGAGCGCATCGAGCGAAAGAACGTCGAAGGCCAGAGGTTGTAGATCGGCGGACGGCAGCCATTGCACTTCATCCGGGCGCATCTTGAACGTGCGATAGACGAACGCCGCTTTATGAAGCTTGCACAGCGCGCGAGCCTGCCGCGGAAACGCGCTCGGGGTCAGGGTCACCCGCGCATCGCCGTTCGCGAATTCGTGGTCGAGCAACGCACCCAGCGTCAAGTCGCGGTCCAGTCCGGTCGACAGCAAACGCTCGACGAGCGCTCGATCAAGCTCGACGGCCTGCGCCAGGCTTTCCGCCGCCGCCTTGCGACACAGGTACGGCAACAGCCGTTGCAGGACCCGATCGACCCGTGTCGCCGGCGTCTGGTCCACCGCAAACAGCGCGCGGATATCGTTCTCCGCGGGGAAGAAACGATTCAACGCAACCGCCTCCGCATACTGATCCGACTTCAATTTGAGGGCAGCAGCGACCGGCGCGGACAGAACCGCGGCGAGCCCCGCTTGCTGAGCGTCGCTCATCCATCCGACGAAGCTGACTTGCTTCGAGCCCTTGTCGACATAGCACCGGCGCGACAAGTCCTTCGGGATGACCGGGGGTGACTGCTGGACATAGGCGACCCTGAACACCGGGAGCTCGAATGATTGCAGGCGGCGTGCGAGAGCCGGCAGAGCGACCAAGAAGGCGTCGATCTTTGTGCGCAGCATGGTGATGGCGGCCCTGGCCGACGGCGAGGCGACGTTCGCCAGATCCAATGTGCTCCATTGATTGGCGTTGAGCGCGGGGGATCCGCTCAGTCTGCCGTCGGCCCTGCGATAGACGACGAGAGCGGCGAGCGCCGGTGGAACGGCGACTGCCGGATTGCCCGGCACCGTCACTGTGAGCCGGCCATCCGATGCGAACAGGTCGACGGCCTCCTTGACCAGCTCGTCATACCAGCCCAAGCCCGCGAGCGCCTTGGCGAGATGGTCTTCCGGCCGATCGGCGCCGCCGGTGACGTCAAGGCGCACGACCTGCAGCGCCTCTCGAAGATTCATCAACGTGCCCGACAGCCACTCGATGGGAAGCAGCGGATTCGGCTCGTCACCGAGCGCATACTGCAGCAGGTATTGCAGTGCTTCGACCGAGAAACCGCTCTTCGCAATCGCCTGCGCCTGCTCGACGAAGGTGATCGCCTGGGCGGGACTGGAGAATGGATCGATCGCGATCACGCGTTTCAAGCGAATGAAGTCGACGATCGAGAGGCGCAAGGCTTTGGCCATGGAAACGTGGCGAAACAGCGCGGAGAGATTCTTGAGCTTCAAGGTGGGCGGATCATCCAACTCCTGCAGCGCCAGCAGGTGCGCGAGGAGGGCGTCGAAATCGGGCCGCGTGATGCCCAGGGCGGCGGCCACGGCAGCCGCTTTGTTCGCGAGCGCCGGAGCTGTCCCTGGCGTCGGATAGACAATTTCGGATCGTTGATCGTTCAGGGCAAAGTCATGGTCCGGCGGATTGGCGACCGCGGGATTGAGAAATACGCGTTCGTACAAGCTCTTGACCGAACGCCGTGGCGCCGCCGTGTAGTCGTCGTAACTCTCCGTCAACGAACCCCACCAGGCCGCAAGATCCGAAACGGACAGACCGAGCAACTCGTGCAGCCGTCTCAGATTCGACAGGCGCAGGAGCGCAGCCTCATTCAGGCTCGTCCGATCGACCGTCGTGGCGGCGATCGCCAGATCAAGTTCGAAGGGGGATCCGCCGACCTTTCTCCAGAGACGCACGAACCGGTGGATGCGATCGAGTTGCGCAGCGTTCAATCCCGGGAGCTTCATGCCGCTGGGGTTGCACTCTGCGCCGATCGGCGTCAGCACCGGCGCAACGGCCCGAACGAATCGCGTCTGCAGCACATTGAGCAATTCGCGGTAGCTCAGACCGGATTGTTGCAACAGGATGGACACGTTGAAGCCCAACACGTCGGTCCACAATCCGGATGCAATGTAGTGTTCGTCGTTACGATCCACGACCCGATTCCCGCTCTCCTGTAAGCCCCAGTACTCCCATTGAGGACGCGGGTTCGTCGCGGTGACGATGCTCGCCTCCGCCGGCGAGAGACCGAGCACCTCGCGCGCAATGGCTTGATCGGCCCACCGAGTCTCGGGCTTGCACCGCTCCATCAGCCCACGACGAGAGACGCCGCCCCGCTCGAGGAATGCCCTCACCTCTTCGAGCCAAAGATTGAAAGGCAAGGTCCACGGATAGACTGAGGCATCCAGCCTGTTGTAGGCCTCCGGATTTCGGTTTTCCGGAGTCGCCAGCGCATCCTCGCGCGCGTCGGACGTCTGATACGTCAGTGAAGCGATACTGAGCCGCTCGGGAACATACTGCAGCGTGACCTCCTCTGTGACCGAAATCTCCCAGTCGGCTCCGGCAGGAGCGATCCGGTACGGCAAGCCGTCCGGCAGCATGCTGCGCAGCGGTTCGACGATCTGTCCGTTCCGCAACCCAAAAAACACCATCTGCGCCATAGCGGTGGGATACTGACCCGCGTCGAGTTGTTGGCCCCCGTCCGCCGACTTTAGGATGACCACGCTCACCGGTGCGGCCATCGTAAAGGCGACCCGAACGGCCCTGGTATACGTGACGGTCCATCTGACGCCGGCTTGCACCGGCGTGACCGTCGGAGCGCCTTTGAGGGGAAGATTCCCGTTACGCGGGCTGTCTCCCGGCGGCATCAGCCAGTCAACGTTCGGCAACCGGCCTTGGTCCAGTTGACGGCGCGCCGCCTCGTACTCCGTCACGCTCAGGACCTTGGGAAGTCTGCGGAGACCCGACAGGGTCAGCGATCGCGGAAAGTGACGCAGCGTCCAATGCCGCGCCCCGTCGGTGATCATCCAGTCCGTAAACGTCCCGATCAGCAACTGCCTGGCGGACCGCTCGATGTGAAGCGGTTCACCGACCGAGATCGCGCTGCGCTCCAGCACGGCCCGCAGCGCCGTCGTCACGCGAACCGGCACCGGATTCAAGCCCAGATCGGCTTGCGGATCGAATCCGTAGGGGGCGGGAATCTCGATCGGCAAGCCGATCGCATTTTCCAGCACTTCGAGCACGAGATCGATGTAGGGGACCTCCTGCTTCGTGTTCCGGCATGTGAGCTCGATATCCGCGATATCGGGCCGTCGCGCCAACAGCGTCGACAATGCGGGCGTGACCACGCGCGTCGCGCCGCTCGGCGGATCGAGGAAACGGAGCAGATCGACCAGATAGGCGGCGGGACTCAACACCGATTGGCAGTGCTCGCATTCACAGGTCGTCAGATTACCGAAGAGGCGGCGGATATTCGGATAGTTCGATGTGTCCGGAGAGTCGGCTTCGTGCTCGCCGGCCGACTTGAAACCCGACAGGTAATTCTTATCGGCATAGGCCATGGCGATGAGCGCGACGGCCGTATCATGCACGTGCTGCGCTTCGGCATAGATGGCGCCGGCGCGTTCCGCCGGCAGGTCGGGCCCGACGGATTCTTGAAAGGCTTTTGGACCGAGTTGAACGATGTGCAGCGCCGTGGTGAGCCCTTTGTCGAGCAACAACCCCGCCTCACGCCATCCTCCGGTCAACTTCTGGGCTCGCTGGATCTTCTGCAAGCTGGTCACGAGCCGCTCTTTGTCGTTGACACCCTCGAGACGATCGACGACCGCGCGCGCATTGTGCGCCTGCAATTCCAATTCAGGATTCGACGCCAGCATCGCCGCCGCCTCCTTCAGCGCGGCATCGTGCAGTTCCACATGACCTGAGTGGATGCGCGCGGCGAGGACCGCCGTCGGATGTTGCGCTTCAACGGCTCGCTCGAGGCCTTCGGCATAAAGTTCAGGACTGGTTCCACGCGGACCGTCGGACCGGTGCTTTACGGCAAACTCCAGCCAACGGACCGGCGTCACCGATGCGAGAAACCGCAGGGACGGATCGCCGGCCTCCCCGCGCAATGTCTGTAGTTCCCGTACCAACGTCCGGTTTCCACCGGTCAATCCGCCAAGCGCCCGCGTCACTTGGACGGACGCGATCTCACCGGCGCTGAACCCCGCATCGCGAAGTCGCGCGGCAAAGCCCGTCTCGGTGACGCCGGTATCGAGGAGAGCTCCTGCGACGAGGCGCTCTTTCTTCGTCGATAACCGTCCCGGCATCGTGGCCAACAGATCGCCCAGCGACGCGGTGTGCCCGTCGGCTGCCGGCTGCAGTGCCATGTCTATCTTTTGCGCTTCGATACGAGCCGACAGCTTGTCCAACCACCCTGCAAGGTGCTGCGGGACGATGTTCCGTTCGATGGCGGCAGTGAACGCGGCAATCAGGTCATCGGCGTTGCTCGACCAGAGTGCCTTCGGTTCAGTCGGGATACCCTGTCGAAACCAGCCGTAGTAGAGTTCTGCAGGAACGGTCCGATTGTCTGCCGGCTTGTCTGACCGCTCTTTGGGTGTCGTGGTCGTCTTGTCGCGTCGAACGACTGCGGCAGATTGATGGGCCTTGACGAAGAGCGCGATCTGCTCGGAAGGAACGCCCATCTCTTGAGTCAGGAACTGGATGTCGCTGTCGGTAAGTTCGGTGATCGGCAGGTCCTGCCCTTGTTCGCCCTGCCCCACGAGGAGCGGACGTATGGCATTCAGCACGCGCTCGTACTCGGATTCCTGCTTCTCGCCGCCGGCGATCACATGGTCGATTGTGGTCTCAGCAGGCGCGTTGAATAGGACGGATGAGCGGACCAGGTCCTGCTCGTCCGCGTTGACGACCACGGTGTAGAGATCCGCGCTTGCCTTATCGGCTCTGCAGAACGCCGTCCGGCGATAAGTAATCTGATAGCGTCCCTCCGCGTCAGTCCGGGTCTCACCAAGCTTCTGCCTCGTACGAAGGTCTTGGTCATAGGCACGCACCAGGACCCCCGCCACAGGGCGATCGTTCGCGTCGCGAACGCGGCCCGTGACCACAAAGGCGCCGGCTGTGGCGGACTCCGGTTTGGATTTTCTATGACTCGATCCTTTGGCGGGAGCCTTGCCGCGGGATTGTGCAAGACGAGTCGGCTTGGTTTCGGGTTTTCTGGACATCGTTCACCTATATCCTTTTACAAGGCTCGCGTATACAGAACACTCCGCTCCGTTGAGCCGCTCGGTGCATGGTTTCACAAGTTGCGATGTTTCGTGGTGGTCTTATCGTCGTTCCGCATGCTCAGCGCCCTATCCCGCGCAAGGTCAATCATGCATTCGCTCGCCGATGAACCGCAGCGTGTCTCCCAGTTCCTCGATCGTGTCGTTCACTTGTTGTATCGTGCGGGCCGCTTCCTGCTTGGCGAGCCCGTACGAGAGCTCGAAAGCGGCCTTCATGGTTGGCCACGTGGATCGCGCACCCTTCACGTCTTCGTATGAAATCTTCAGCTTCGACGCATCAGCCGATTCACTCGGATGATCGCGGGTCTTCAGCAGCTCTCCACCAAGATAGGCCCAAAACCGACCCCCTGGCGCCGAAGCCGGCTTGGAGTCTTGATCCATGGAATTTCTGGCATGCTTCTCATCCGGTTTAGGGTGCACACGAAACGACTGGCGCTTCCTCTCGTCGTACACGATCGCGGCATAGTTACCGAGCAAGATAATTCCCGGATCGTTCGTGGCCCCCTTCCCAAGAGTGGCAACATCGAACAGGGGAGTTCTGGGTGCGAAATCTCTCCAGGCTTGAATTCTGCCGGTCAGAAAGTGATCGACGTCTCTCAAAATCACGTTCTCAGTAAGATCATGACTCGTCCGATAGGGATAGACGACCATTTGCAGAGCCATCTTCAGCAGATCGTGCTCCGACACCTCGATTCCCTTCGCTTTGACCAATGCGGACGCGGCGTCGATCGCAGCATTGACGATGGTGACGACGGCGCGATCGTGAGCCTCGTTTTCGATGTCGACGTCCATCGACTTTTCCCGCGCCGTGGTCGGCGTCGGCTCCTTCAGAAGATTGTTCTTCACGGTCTCGTTGAACTTCTCGTACGCATCAATCCAATCAGGCGTTACATTCGGCAACGCACTGAATTGTTCCACGAGCTTATCCGAATCGAATTCGGTCACTTCTTCCGTGCTGGCGAGACCGCTTGTATCCACGCGCCCTATGGGATTCGCCAATGCATACCCGATGAGATTTTCCCCGTCGATCAGACTGAAGGGATCGGCACTCACCCATCTCCCCAGCCACACGGCGTAATACCTCGCACCGTGATAGTTCAGCCCGCTCTCCTCGTCCCGCTCCATTCCGGTATACCGATACCGTTTAGCCGGCACTTCAAGCGCACCGTTCGTGGCCCGATACGCGCTCGTCCCGTAGGGGTGATACTCCTCGTAGGAAATGACCTCGCTCGCGTCGTTGAGTTCAAGGCACGCAGACCCGAGATGATTCCCATATTGGTAACGGTAGAGCGGGCCCTCCGGAATCCGCGGATGGTCGGTCCAGAGCACATCTTCCACCAGCATGATCCGCCGAGACCCGTCCATGACGTGATGGGTCTCAATCTCCTCGACGACGTTGCCGGCCACATAACGCCGATACAGTTCGAATCCGCCGAAATCCATCCGCTCCCACTGCTTCGTTCCGGTCCGGCTCTCGATGACTTTCCGGCTCCGCTGCTTGCCGCTGTCATAGTTGTAGTAGGCTCGGCCGCCCCCGCCCAGATCCAGCTCACGTATCATGTCGCGATAGTCCCAGCGGATATATTGAGCCGGCGTCACATTGATCAGATTCTGCATGCTGCCGTGGGCATCGTAGGTATACGACACCGCCTGCGTTCTGTCGCCGCCTTCCCACGTTTGCCAGAGGCGGTTGCTCGCCGGCTGCGCCGGGTCCTCAAATGCATAGGCGTAGTCCCGCGTCCAACTGCCGAGGCCCGCTTCATGACGCAGGCGCTCGATGTTCCCGACGGCGTCATAGCGATAGATCTGCCGGTACACGCTCAATGCGTTAGGATCCCCAAGTTGAATCGGAAACGACAGGCCGACGGCACCCGGTTCGCTATCGGCCGGCACGCCGCGTAATGCGCCGTTCTGGCGAGCTGTGGCGGCGATCAATCGATACAACGCGTCGTAGACGTACCGGCTCCTGGGATCGACCTGCTGGTTGGCGAAGAAGGCCGGCTCGTACGCGTCGTCCTCGACCTCCGTCAGGTTGCCCATCGGATCATAGGTATAGAACAGATTCTGCAGCACGCGGTCGTTCTTGAACTGCGACCGGCGGCTCGGGAACGTCGGGTCGTACGCCGGCCTCGTCGTGCGCAGCTGAGCCAGCCGGAACGTTTCAGGATCGTATTCATAGCGCGTGGTCGTTCCGTTCCCATACTCGATTCGCTCTCGTTGGCCTCTGGCGTTGTAGGTGACTCCCGCAATCACCGCCGTCCGTCGGCTTTGGGCAGGCTCTTGATAGCCATCCGCCGTCTTCAGCCCGCGAATGACGAGCTCTTCGCGTTGAAGCGTTCCGCGCTCGTGGTACGTCGGTTCATAGACGGCGACAGGGCCGCCGGTGCCCCGATGCCAGTTGTAGAGGCGAGTGATTCGATTCAGCGCGTCGTATTCGGTCTGCTGCACGAAGGATTGCGGATCCAAGACCGCCGTCGGACTGCCCGGTTGCCATCCGATGACCGGCTCGCGATACTTGCCGGCGAGCTGACGCGTGGCCGTCAGGACGTTTCCCTTGAAGTCATACGCCTCCGCCGTCTTGCGGCCGCTTTGGTCGAAATGCTCACGGAGCCGGCCCCGCACATTGTCCTGCTTCGCGTTCGCCGAGGTTTCTCCATACACGAACCGCTCAATCAGCTGGGGTGCGCCGCCGTTGATCGTCAGCCATCGTTCGGACGGGCGATGGAGCGCATCGTATTTCGTCTGAAACACCCGGTTCTCCACGACGACGGTGCCGTCGGACTCACGGCGCCCGTTGAGATCCCAGGCGTAGAGGGGCTCACCCGCCGCGTCGTTCAGCGTCCATCGGTCGCCGGCATCCATGCTGTGCTGATGCAACAGATTTCCGGCCACGTCGTAGCAGGGCACGGCGTCGGCGGGCACCGTTTCATCCGGCTGCTCGCTCCACCGTGTCGGCTTCGGCGGCGTGATGTACTGCATCACGAGATGGCGATTCGCGTCTCTGATCCAGAGCGGCTTGCCTTCGGGGTCAAGTTTAGTGAAGGTCACGTACCGCTCGTCTCCACTCGGACCATTGTCGGGATACACATAGGTGTTATGGGAGACCGCCACCGCTTCACGTCCCACGCCGTCGAACATCACCTGCGCCGGCGTCAGGGCGTGAGCTTTCACGAGATCGGCGGCGCGCCGATCGCCCGCGCTGTTGAACTCGGCGAACCGCCGATGACCGGGATCCGTCCGGCGTTTGTACCAGTCGCTATGGGCATTTCCCGTTGGATCATAGGCCGTGTCGCAGGGATCGAAGCTCGTGACGTGCCAGGGCGAGAATTCGACGCGGCTGAAGGCGCCGTCCGGCAGCTCGGTGCGGATGAGGCGCCCCATTGCATCGTAATACATGATCGGTGTGACACCGATCTCAGCTTCAGCCTCGGTTTCGTCGAACCGATGCTCGTTCGTGCTGAAGTACGGTTCGTATCGCTTGACCGGTTTGCCCTTGTTGTTCAAGACGGTCTTGCCCGAAGCGATCCAGCGCAGGACCGCGGAGCCCTCTGCCGGTTCTGCCTGCGATTTTTTGACCAACAACGCGCCCAGGCCGTCGGAATACTCGAACGCGACTTGCAGCCGACTTTCTTCATGCCGCCCGAGATGCGCGACGTGTCGTTCGCGCAAGATCGTCCCGGCAGCCGGCGGGTGAGCTGCGAAGACCGATTGCGTGCCTTGCCGTTCCTCTCCCAGATGGTAGACATAGCGGGCAGTGGCGTTGCCGAGCAGCCGGCGCACCTCCGTGCTGTCAAAGGCACCCTGAAAGTAGTTGCTAATTTGATCGAGCGACGGATTGAGCACCGCGGGGGTGATGCCGTCCAGGCTGTCTCCTTGATTTCCTTTTCCTTTCATCGCCATGACGGCGGGCAGACCGCGGATGTCGTAGCGCATCTCGGTCAGGTTGTCGTTCATATCTTTCAGGACCGACGGAGCGAGCACCCGATAGTCGAATGATTCGACGGCGGCGGTATTGCCCAACGCATCGGTGCTGGACTTGATGAACAGGTCGTAGGTCTGATCGAACAGCAGCGTCGTCACGTGACCGAAGGGATCGACATAGCGCTCGGGCAAGTAGAAATGTTCGGCCGCATCGTTGGAGAACCGGGCCGTCCCTGATCTGATCCAATATTCCCCGTCGGTCGTTTCATTCGGGAAGCGAGCGCTGAGTGCTTGCCCGCTGATATAGCCGCCGACTGCCGGATCATCGAGATCATGCCGAGCGGACTGCATAAGCGTGGCTCCGAAGACGGCATCGAGCAGGTCATCGGTCAACGCCAACTTGTAGTCCTCATATTTCAACGCGAGGCTGTTGAGCTCGCCGAGGGGAAGAAAGGTCGTGAGGTTCCTCTCGAAAAACAACGTGCGGAGCCGCTCGACCAGCCGTTTCTGGATCGATGTCCCATCCGCGACCTGGTGGTAGGGAATCTCCGCCACCTCGATGTCTCCGGGGACGGGGTCGACTTGATAGTGCCTGGGACTCAGCCGATAGTTCCGCAACTCGCCCAACGTGAAATAGCGACCGTTCAACGGAGTGATTCCCGTCAAGACGTAGCGGGACACCTCACAGGGAAGGCGGAGGCGATAGTCGTCCTGGCCCTGGGCATCCGACGTGTAGCATCTCTCGGTGTAGAGGAGGTGCGGTTCTTGTTGGACTGCGGCAATGAGGTCTTCGGTCCCGTTCGGCAGCGAGGCATCCCGATGCCGGCCGAATCGAGGGTACACCGCCACGACGGTTTGCTGGACGTTGCCGAACTCGTCGATGCGCAGCTTCAACGTATGGGAGATACGAGGATCAGGTGTAACGCTGTCCGTCGTGAGATCCATTTCATAGTGATAGGTGATGGACTCGCTTTCGGTGACGAGAAAGACCGCATGCGGATTGCCCTGCCGAGGCTGTAACCGCCGGACATGGCAGTTGTGGTAGGCCGTGGAGAACAGTTTGACCGGTTCATGCGCTCCACCTACGAGCTTGTCCACGTCAAGCTCGTAGATTTCCCGCCGGAGCACCATGCCCTTGCAGGCTCGCAACGCCTCGCGCCACTCCTCTGCAGACAGATCTTGGGTGATCAAATCCGGCTCGGGCAACTTGTTCTCCTGAAAGCCGCCGAACACATTGGCTTCGCCGGGCCTGAGCGCCTCGAACCATCCCGGAAAATACTCGTCCTGAAAATGGGTGAGGATTGTCTTTCGATCAAGAAACGCTCCGGTATGAAACCAGGTCACGGTCTTGACCGGCGGCTGATAGAGATCCTTGGCATCCGTGATATAGGGGCTGTCGGTGTTGCCGTCGGCGAAGATGCCGTAGTCTTCGATATCGATCTGTTCGACGCGGCCGAATCCCCGAAACTCCCGCTCGATCCCGTCGAAGTAGCCATGGTGATAGCTGTAGGTGGACGAGAACGTGGTCCTGCGCCACTTGTCTGTAATCGTGACTTTCTCCACGCAATGGACCGGAAAAGGAATTTTCGTGATCCATGGTCTGCCGGCAAGACGGTCTGCCACATAGAACTTGGTCGACGGCGCGTATTGAATGTGTGTCTCGGCTCCGAGATTGTTCGCCGTGCGGATCATGACGTGCGGCTTCCGACCGCCCATGAGGTCCACATAGCGCATCGGCTGCCGCGCGTTTCCTGGAAGCGGCGACGACCAGACAAGACACGCCGTGCCGTTGCCGAGAAGATCCGCCGTCATGATCCCCGCAAGATTGTCGATCGGAGGGAAGGCCTTCAGCGATCGGCGGACCGCCCATCCGTTGCCCGATTGGTTGAAATAGAGGTGTACGCCCTGCCCGCTCAGATACAGGATATCCGTCGTGCCGGATCCATCGATGTCGGCCAAGCGGATGCGCCGCGGATCGAAGAGATCCGGCGCCTCGAACCAGGGCGCCTGATCCATCGTGACCTTGGCGCCAAAGCGCCCATACCCCAGATTCGGCCAATAGCAGATGTCTCCGTTCCGAATGCGCACGAGATCAATGAGCCCGTCCCCCGACATGTCGGCGAGAAAGATCGATTGCGTACCGTCGGCGAAGACGAGACGCGGCCCCGCTTCCTCGTCGTTCGCCTGCCGCACGTAGGACGCCGGTCCGAATCCCTCCTCGGCCAGCGATGGATGCCAGCAGAGCACCTCGTCCTCCGTGATCATCACATCGGCGTGACCGTCGCCGGTCAAGTCGATAAACTTCAGATTGGGATCGGACCAGTTCCGGTTTGGAATCGATTGAAAGGGCTTGAAGGTCTCCCATTGCTCATCCACCGTCCGCTCGTAGAAACCCTGCACGGGACCCTGAAGTGAGACAAGGTCGAGCTGCCCGTCACCCGCCAGATCGAGCAGCTGCTGTCCACCGGCACGAAGCGCCGCCAAGGATGGCTTGGAGGCCACGAGTTCGACCGGTGCAAGACGCACCTCCGTAATCTTCCCGCCGTTGACCTCGCGCTCCGTGGCGGGACTGAGATTGCGTTTGTAGAACCAGCCGGTGGCTTGCTCGGTGAGAATACCCGACAGCCCCTCGCCGTCCAGATCCACCCATTGATAGTGACCGCCTTCCAGACCGCTCGGAAGGTTTTCCACGCTGGCCGGATCGACGTCACGAATCGTCTCGCTCACTTCCGCCGCAGCATATTCAAAGGTGACGGGTGGGAACGAGCGCCGGTCGTACGTTCCCTCTTGGTTGCGCTGGTAGGCCACCTGCTCCACGGATTCGATGAACGAGTACATGGGATTGCGAGAGTCGTCCGCCTGCTGTTCATGCGAGTAGGTGAAATTCGTGGAACGGACGAGACAATCGGCACCGATGTCCTCGTCAGGGAAATGGTGAAACATGAGCACGCGCCGGCAAAGCCGATAGGTCCGCACTTCAAAGCCTGCGCGGTAGGTGGAGAACGGATCTTGCCGGCAATCCCACTTCTTGGGCTCCACCAGCGACTGAGGCCCGTCCCAATCATGTTCTCCGTAGTCGAACACGACTTCAAACAGCCATTGGGCTTGGTCCAGATCCGGCTCGACGAGGCGAGAGCGCTGGTTCCCGTACTTGATGCGTTTGAGGTAGCGGTTCGTCCCGCGGATTGCCGTCGTCCGGTTTTTCTCGCGCGCCAGGCCGGACGCGATTCCATCCGAGTCGTCCGGTTTGTACGCGTACACGATGGCCTGGCCCTTGTCGTCAAGGCTTTCGCACATGAGCCACCTGAAAATATGGGAAGGGTCGGCTGGGTCGAAGATTCGGCTTTCGGGTGTTTTCCCATACCAGGTCGTAACGTTGTCCTTCGAAATCGAGCGCCAGAACACATCAGTGTCGTCGTCCTGATTCGTCCAACGCTCGATACGGGCAAAGAGGCCCTCGATACGAGGCCGATAGCGGCGAATGTCGTAGGTCACGGTCCCGATGGTTCTCGGCGGCACGGAATCAGGCGCCCAGGCATGGTCCTGCTCGATGAGAGACGGAACAAGATCCTCGGCGCCGGACAGGATGAACACATCGGAATCCTCCGCGTCCACGTACCGAGGCAGACCTTTGTCGGTCTTTCTGGTGATGGAAGGAAGGGAAAGGCTCCACCCCAATCCAAAGGGTCCGTTCCCGCCTCCTGAATCGTAGGACAGCATGAGTTGCGGCCCGAATCCGGCTCGGCCCGCACTGGTATAGATGGGAATCGTCAGCGACCCGGTCCCGGTAACGGGATTGACGCCGAACTTTTCGCCCATGCCGCGGATGGCACCCCCGCCTTTCGGCAGCGCGATCGCCGGCGGCGCAATCTGGAAGGAGTTTTCTCTCGGTTCTTTGCCTTGGTCTTCCGTTCTTGTCGCCTCGGGCATCTCTGCGTCCTCAGCCGGTGCACGGCGCGGACGCCAACGTGCCTGAAACCCACGAACGAGTCAATGGCGGGAGCTTCGATGGGCTTGGATCTCGGCTGCGGCTCGCAATCCGCTCTCGATCGCACCATTCATATGGCCTTGCCATCGCAGACTGGTATGCTCACCGGCAAAGAACAGACGGCGGCGCGGGCGCGCTCGACTTGCCATCCCGCCGTCATTCCACAGTGAATTCGGTCGTCATGCCGTGAAGGAAATGGGGCCGTCCAGCGACCGGATCCGGGACAAAGCAGATGAGCCCGTATCGTCCCCTCTCGAATTGCCCCGTGAAGAACACGCGCTCCCCTTTTTCAATGGCAGTAATGCCGCTCACCAATTCGCCCCGAGGCGGACCAGAGGCGCCCGGTTCGAATGAAGCGATGACATCTTTGACGGTCGCGCCGGGGGCCAACTTCACAACGACGAGCTCATGAGGTTGCCTGCCGTGATTCGTGACCTCGATGGTCTGCAAGCCGGCTTCCACTTGCTTCGAGAGCACGAACTGATAGTCGAGCTGCGTCACGGTCACTGACGGGTTGGGCTGCGAAACCTTCGTCGCCTTCCCTCCCCGGACGGACAGCGCTTTCTGCATTCCGAGCGCGACATGGGGCACACCGTTTTTATCCGGAATCCAGCACATGATCACATAGTCCCCTTCCGTCAGATTGACCGTGGCAGATGCCAGGCTGCCGGGCAGGTGCGCATTCGGGCCACCGGCATAGTGCACCCATCCAGGCAGCTTGCTTGGATCGGCAGCGATGGCCGCGCGGAAATCGGCTGCGGACTTGCCTTGCATCAGTTTCAAGAACTGGACGTGGTGCAGGTCCCGGCCTTCGTTCACGATACGCACGGTCGTGCGACCGGCCGGAATACTGTCTGGCCCCCTGAAGCCATAATCGTGGGCCACAAATACCACCGCGGTCTCTGTGCCGCGCAGTTCCGCTGCACCAGGACGGTCGCCCGACCAAGCCGGCGTTGCCCCCACCGCAATCAACACGCACACCAGAGAACCGTATAATAGTGGGTATCGCATGGGATCCTCCTTCTGTTCGACGTGCCGGGATGGCACTCCTTCATCTCAACCGATGTGACGGGACCCTAGCATGGGAATCGACGACAGGGTTCCTAAAACTATGCTAAGGTTCGCCTAAATCTTTCCTAACGGGCCGCCTCGATCTCATGATTTCCGACTCGATCGCGCAACTCCTCCAAACGGGCGTTTCGGTCATGGTCGGCACGCGCGATGCGTCTCTCATGCCGGAATGCACGCGCGCGTGGGGTATTCAGGTCGGGTCTGACCGCGACACCGTGACGATCTTTCTCTCCGAGTCCTTCGCCGGCAAGACCATCGACAACCTGCGAGCAAACGGGTTGATTGCAGTCACCTGCACTCGCCCAACCGACCACATCACTTGCCAACTGAAGGGTCGGCTGCGGAGTATCAAGCCGGTAAGGCCGACTGGGCGAGATGTGAGCATGAAGTGGCACCGGGAATTCATGGCGGAGCTAATAGCCATCGGCGTGCCGTCCCGATTGGGTGAAGCCTGGATCATCGAACCGACGGTCGCCGTGGAAATTACCGTGACCGATGTCTTCGACCAAACGCCGGGGCCTGGTGCGGGAAAGAAATTGAGGCAATGAAAACCACATCGCTGCAACTCGAGGATCTCTGGCCGTGCTTTCAAGGCATCGTCCCCGCAGCCTTGAGTACCTGCGCGGCCGACGGCACACCGAACATCACCTTTATCAGCCAGGTCTACTACGTTGACGAGAAGCACGTGGCGATCTCGTTCCAGTTCTTCAACAAGACCCATCGGAACATCCGTGAAAATCCATTTGGGTGCGTGATCGCCCTCGACCCACGAACCTTGCACGCCTATCGTTTTCGGCTCCGCTTCGATCATTCTGAATCCACCGGACCGTTGTTCGAATCGATGTCGCTGCAACTCCAAGCCGTGGCATCGTACTCGGGAATGAGTGAGGTCTTTCGCCTTCTCGCAGCCGATGTGTACGAGGTGTGCTCCGTCGAACGCTTGGAGGGCTTCACGCGACTGCCCGCCCCACCACCATCCGAACGTTCGTCTCGGCTCTTTGTCGATCCCGGCCTGGTCTCACTGCGGCTTGTAGCCGAACGGCTGAATAAGGCACAGCTGCTCGATGAAATCCTTCAGGTCACGTTGCAGCTTCTTGAGGAGCGGTTCGGATTCCAGTACTCGATGATCCTCTTCGCGGATGAGCAGAATGCGAAGCTGTTGACCATTGCCAGCCGAGGCTATGCCGAGAACGGAGCCGGATCGGAAGTGGGAATGGGTGAGGGGCTGATCGGGATGGTCGGGCGTGCCCGCCGAACCCTCTATATCTCGGCCATGGATCACGGCTTGCGATACGCGCGTGCCGTGCGGGACCGCGTCGAATCTTTGGGAAAGACGGAGGCCATCGCGCGGGAGATCCCGCTCCCCGGCCTGCCGGACGCGGCCAGCCAGATCGCCGTGCCGTTGGTCACCCGCGGACGCTTGGTCGGCGTCCTGGCAGTTGAGAGTAAGGATCCGCTTGCGTTCCTTCCGCTCGAGAACTCGCTGCTCACCACCATCGGCGCGCATCTTGCGACCGCGATCGACCAACTCAGTCGCGACCAGGACGACGCGCCGGTGAATCAAGTGACGCATGAACCGTCGACTACCGCGTCTTGTTCAACGGCAGCGCACCGCTTCGTCTATTTCCAGAAGGACGACTGCATCTTCGTCGACGGCGACTATCTCATCCGCAATGTCCCGGCCAGGATTCTGTGGCGCTTGCTGAGGCAATACCGAGACGAAGGGCGAGTCGAATTCACGAATCGCGAGTTGCGAATGGACGCCTGGTTGGGACTCCCGGAGCTGAAGGACAATCTCGAAACACGTCTGATCCTGCTTCGCCGACGGCTGGAACAAAAATGCCCGGACGTCAGGCTCGTCCATCGAGGCCGGGGTCGCTTTGCGCTGGAGACAGATGCCGCCATCGCCTTGGTGGAAAAAGAAGGCTGACGCCTTTTCGCCGCTTGCCCGAAGTTTCTCCCGATCGAGATCGCCGTTCGAAAACCGACTCTGTCCGTCGACACCGATTTTTTTCAACAACTCACCTGCCGGCGCCGTCAATCGTGTTAACATGGGGACGTTCGGCACAGGACCCGTATAATAGGGTCGATCCCGCAGTATGATTTGAACGTCAATGAAGGCTGTTTATTGAAAACGATCGTGTCGCGACGCTTCGTTGCAGCAGTGCTCTGTCTCGGTGTCGTCGTCTCTCTCAGCGTACCCCCCGCCCGGGGCGAATGGTATGTGGTCGGCCAGACCGGGGTCATCCTGCCGGGCAGTCTGTCCAATGCCACCGTAAACAGCCCCACCCTCGCAGGCGGCGTGACCGATGCTCGAGTCGCGGATATCGATCTCGAGAAAGCCTCTCTGTTCTATGGGGCCAAGGTCGGTTTCTTCTTCCCCAAACGCGAGTGGTTCGGGCTGGAAACGGAAGCCTTTTCGTCGCAGTTGAACATCAAGCAACAGACCGTCGTGGGCGGCGTGCCTGGAACGGTCTTCGCAGAGACGATGCCCGGCTCTCACATGCAGCTGACGACCTGGGCCATCAACGCGATTGTGCGCAGCCCTTCCTTGGTCGCGGAACTCGAACCCTACGGCGGAATCGGGCCGGCCCTGTTCTTTTCGACCAGCGGCGACACCAACGTCAGTGTCGGAGTCAACCTTATCGCCGGAGCCCGCTATTTTGTGATGCCGCACCTGGCGCTCTTCGGAGAGTTCAAGTACAACCGGGCGACACTCCGAACCGAGAGCATCCAGGGAGACTATTCAGCTCAAATCTTCGTCTTCGGACTCTCGCTACACTTCGACCGCCCACTGCCTGCGTCGAGCCATTGAGTTACCTCACTGCCCTCCCCGCCTGACGCTCGGCTTGACAGGCTGCCGCTCAGAGCCTAGCCTTTGTCCTCTCGAAGTAAGTGCGTTCGCTCCCCGTCACGCGCAACGACAAGAGGTGACGCATGAGGTCCTATCGAGGTCTGTTCAATGCTTTCCTGTGCACAATCCTCAGCGCCGCAGTCCTGATTGCCGAGACCGTTCACGCAGGGAGCAATTTGGTGACGAAGCCGAGCCATTACTCCGTCGCTGAGACCATGGACCGGATCGAGCGGGCTGTCACGGCCAAGGGGATGAAGGTGTTCGCTCGGATCGACCACGGCGGAGAGGCGAAGAACGTCGGTCTCACGATGCAACCGACCCAAGTGCTCATCTTCGGCAACCCGAAGGGAGGGACGGCATTGATGACGGCACGACCAACCGCCGCCATCGATCTTCCGATGAAAGCGCTGGCTTGGGAGGATGCGGAGGGGAAGGTCTGGCTCAGCTACAACTCACCAGAGCTGTTCCAGGAACGGCACGGCGTGCCGGTTGAACTGACCTCCAAACTCAATTCAGTGGGCACGCTCCTGGAGCAGGCGGTGGAGTAACGATCACCTCGCTTACTTCATGTGTTTACCGAAGAAGGCGAGGACCTTTTCCGGATGCCTTCTGAAGTAGGTGCGACGGCGCGCCGATCTCGTTCGACGATCAGAAGCTCGCGCAGATTCAACGATCGGACCTCCGCTTCACGAAAAAATAGGTCGCTTGCGGGGGCTTCGCTGGTCCGGCTTCCAGCGGCAGATGACGCCATTATCTCCAGAACCGCCGCCGACGTTGCACGCCCAGGGCGTTTGCGCCGTGGCATTGGGGAAGGCCACGCCGAACACCGCACTACCCTGATTGACCGGGAAATCGCACGGCTTGCTGTCCCTGTTCAGCCCGCCGTATTGGCTCGCATATCCGTAGATCGTCGGCAACTCGCTGCACAGGGGAATGGGACCGGCCGGCCCGGCAGCGCCGGCTCGATCATGGATACAGGTTATGGACTAGGCCTGAACACCTAAGCAGGCAGAACATCTACCAGACAGGGCGAGCCCGCTTCAAACCACTGCGATTGTCGCGACCTTCCTCACAGTCACGATGCGTAGGAAGCGATCTCTCTCAGCCGTTGCTGTTCCGTGAACCAAACATACCCGTTCCGCCCGTACGAAAACCGCTGTTTATTTTGACCTCCCGTCCTTTGCAGCCTATTCTCGTGAAGAGGTTGAATAAGCCCGGAGGTGGAATGTGAAAGCTCTTCTCATAGCATGGCTGGCGGTGCTGTTGACCGGCTGTACGGCCAGTCAGGGCTTCGACCGCGGTCCCCTGAGGAACTCGTTAGGTCAGGTCACCACGGACCAAGACATTCAGGACATCTTGGCCCTCAAGCCACAGCTTCCCGCACCGTTCAAGCTTGGGGTGTACCTCAATAGCAATAGCTCGCATTACAACAGGCGATTCTGGACCGATGAAGAGAAGAATGATCTGCTGACCTATGGCCACCAGCTCAAGGAGGCAGGAGTCGTCTCGGACATCTACCTGATCTCCGAAGAAGCCGTTCCAGGCCATCACAGTTCTGGTTCTGTCCACACGTCCGACCGAGATCACCTTCGAGACCTTCGGTTGGGAGCCGCCCGTTATGGCGCAGATGCCCTTCTCGTGATCAGCGATGTGTCATCCGTTGACCGCTACAACAACCCTTCCGCCCTACTCTATTGGACCATTGTCGGGGCGTATCTCGTGCCCGGCACCCACAGCGATGCCCTCGTGATGATGCGCTCGTCTCTGTGGGATGTTCGTAACGGCTACCTGTATGCCACGCAGGACGCAGAAGGCATGGGAAAGAGAGTCGGGCCGGCGTTCGTCACGGAGGATGTCGATTCCGTCTATGCGGCCAAGAAAATGGCGATCGCCGAGTTAGGGAAAAAGCTGACGGATCGCCTCATCCAACTGAATGCACAGATGCACTGAGCGTATCGCGAAACGTCTTGTGTCGTAGCATATCCCGCAGGTAACCGTCCCCACTTCAGCCCTACGCAGCAATCCCCGCCTCGTGTCGCACTCCGCGTGATGGGGCGAACCAGGTTCGCCGCGTGATCAGGACTTGACGAGAAGGGTATCGAGGGACAGATCTGACCGCAGTCCGTTGGCCGCAAGCCACTCCGGATTGAAAAGCTTGGATTGATACTTCGCGCCGGAGTCGCACAGCATCGTCACGATGGTCTGGCCCGGTCCGCGCTCAAGCGCCAGCCGCACGGCGCCGGCGACGTTGATGCCGGAGGACAGCCCGAGAAAAAGCCCCTCTTCACGCAGGAGTTGATACAGGATGGTGAGCGCGTCTTGGTCGGGAATGCGCCAGGCGCCGTCCACGGCGATGCCTTCGAGATTTTTGGTCACGCGGCCCTGGCCGATGCCCTCAGCGAAGGAATCGCCGTCGTTCGTCTCCGTATTGCCGTTGGTGAACCACGACCACATCGCCGCGCCATAGGGGTCGGCGCAACCGACGAAGATCTTCTGATTGCGTTCCTTGAGAGAGAGCGTGGTTCCCCCCAGCGTGCCGCCCGTGCCCACAGCGGACACAAAGCCGGTCACCTTCCCTCCGGTCTGCTCCCAGATCTCCGGGCCGGTGGTGCGGTAATGGATGAGGCGGTTGGCCGTATTGTCGAACTGGTTAGCCCAGAACCAGCCCTTCTCCTCCGCCAGCCGCCGCGCGATATGGTTGTAGTTGTCCGGATTGGAATAGGGCTTTTCCGGCACGACGCGAACTTCCGCGCCCAGCGCGCGCAGCAGATCGATTTTTTCCGGCGACTGGTTATCAGGAATGACGATGACGGAGTGGTAGCCCCTGGCGTGACCGATGACCGTGAGACCGATGCCCGTATTCCCCGCCGTACCCTCGACGATGGTCCCGCCGGGTCGCAGAAGTCCTTTGGCCACAGCGTCCTCAATGATGCCGAGCGCGGCTCGGTCCTTCACCGATCCGCCGGGGTTCATGAACTCAGCCTTGCCGAGGATTTCGCAGCGGGTCAGTTCCGAAAGGCGGCGCAGGCGGATGAGCGGGGTGTTGCCGACGTAGCGATCCACCCCATGATAGCGTGACTCGTTCATCGGAGCGGATTTTACACTGAACAGGGCGTGGAAAATCAAAGAGAATCTGCGCCCTTTGCTGTCAGCCGTGTGGCTCCTTCACAGCGTACCAAGCGTCTGTTAACGGGGACAGGTTCCTCCTGTGTCATGCTCGCGAAAGCGGGCATCCACGCCTCGATCACGACTCCATGCTGATGAGAAGGCCTTGACTGGATTCCCGCTTCCGCGGGAATGACACACGTCAGTGCTTCTGATGGCAGACTGACCCACCACCGGAAATCGCCACACAGCGACGGGAGGAGAAAGGGAGGTGCGGCGATCTAACCGGCTCTCGGCCGGAGAACGCTCCCGTGGTTTGAACTCAAAAGTGAACCACAGCTTACCGATCCCGCAAGGATGCTCGCTTTCGTACCCAACTCCATAAAGTGAATCCATTTTGATGCTGCATTAGTCCAAACGGATTCTGTTCCAGCAGCCACTTTCATCGCAATTCCTCAAGAATTGGGCCGATCGATCGCGGTCTGAAGTTTGCTCAGCAGTTATCAGTCGGACAGATGCGTTCGGACCATCAGAAATTGGAGGTGCCTATGCCTGAGGAAACAGCTAGAGCCATGGACCCCCTCGGCATTGTTGCCATTGCCCATGTCATCCCCTACGTAAACATTCCTGGAGACCTTGCTAACTGTGCTCCAGAACCTATCGGCTGTCCTGGTAATTGTGGATGCAACCCCATGTGTGGTTGTGAGAGCAAACCTGGCTGCTGCGAGGACAAGTGTGAATGTGAACGAAAACCACGTGTGGAAGATATTCTTACCACAATATCGAATCCAGCTTTTCGAGAGGTTGTGCAAGGACTGGATATCAGGAGGGTCAAGAGCGTCAATGATTTTGTGGGGCTTGCTAGCGAAATTCGCAAGAAGATCAAGACGACACTTTCGATCGATTCCTCAACTCAATCCGGTAAGACAACATAGCTATATATGTAGAAAGGGCTCTAACATGCCACATCCGCTTCTGATGCCACAGAAACGCAACCAGCTGCATTCCGCAGAGGAATTAATCGAAGAACGAATCGAGGGAGCAGGAGAAGCCTTTCTTGTCCCGTTTCTGGATGGTCATTTGTTTTATAGCCCACTCGCGAATATCAGCATGATCCTTAACGATTTTGGTGCTTCTACCCTACGGAGGTATTTTCACAAAGAGGAACTTTCGACCAAAGAGCAATCTCTGATCGATAACCTGACTGAGCGGAACGTGTTCCAAATTCAACAGTCTCGACAATCGGAGGGGTTGTTTGCACATGCCAGTTCTCGATGGGCACCAACCAGCGCGACATTCTCAACCACGCAGAAATGTACTTTGCGATGCAAGTATTGTTACGCTGAAGGTGGAAGGCTGGAAGATTTAGATATACCCTGGCCCATTGCTAAAGCGGCCATTGATCTCATCGTGAAAAACGCAAAAGATCAACGGAAGAATCCGTCAATCGGTTTTTTAGGAGAAGGCGAAGCCACGGCCAATTGGAGTGAGTTCAAGAATATCATTGAATACTTTAAGGAACAGTGCAGCCTGAACGGCTTTAGATCTACTATATCATTAAGCACCAATGGTGTGTTCGCCGAATCCCGGCTAGATTATATTGCAGAAAACTGCACCTCCGTGACCTTCTCTGTAGATGGTCTACGGGAAGTACATGATGAAAATCGGGTTCTACCGAATGGTGGAGGCTCGTTCGATCGTATTATCGCCATCATGAAAGGACTAGAGGTGCGTGGGAAACCCTACAATATCCGATCAACAGTCACCGTTGCAGGGAGCGCAACATTGACTGAGTTTGTGCAGTTCGTGGGAAACACCCTGCAATGCAAGAGCCTCCACTTTGAACCCGTCTTTGATGTGACAGGGGTCACGAACCTTAAGGGACAGATTGAACATCTCGATGCACAAAGTTTCGTTGACAACTTCCGTAAGGCACGACAAGTGGCTGCAGGGTTTGGGATCGAGCTCTATTTTTCAGGTTCAGACCTTAAACACCGAGAAACATTTTGCGGTGCAGGTAATGCGATGAATTTCCTAGTCACATCACGCGGAATTGTGACATCCTGCAATGAAGTCCTCCAACCTTCGGATCCGAGGGCAGAATTGTTTCAGTATGGGGGGTGGAATCAGAGCCTTGGTGAATTCGTCGTGAATCGTACGGCAATTGATCGACTAGGCGGATTGAATGTCCATGAAATGCCAAAATGTCAGGGGTGCATCGCGAAGTATAATTGCGCTGGAGACTGCTATGCCAAGAATGCATCCTTGAATGGGGACCCGACCTCCGTCGGGTATACCGAACGATGCCATATTACAAGAGAATTGCTCAAGGATAATTTGCTCATCCAACTCATCTCAGAAATGGTCGGCATCAAAGAGTCCGGCGAAACGGTGCACCATTGTCTCTCTTAGTTTCATAAGTCAAGACCTCATGTCTGTCCCTTTGGGGAAGCTTCGCTTCTCTACCCGGCTTCATTCCGAACTGAATCCATTTTGATTCTGCGCTTACTCAAATAGATTCTGTCGCAGCGGTCATCTTCCTCGCAATTCCCCAAAAACTCACACCAATCGCTTGCGGTCCGATGTTTGCTCAGCAGGTTCACATCGAAACGGCTGATTGCTTTGCGCACCACAATTAGGAGGCAATATGGCAGGCACCTGGACGACAATCGCAAACGCGCCGCCGGACGACGTGGCGACGATGCTGCTGCTTACCGACGGCACGGTGCTGGCGCAAGGCTACGGCACCAACGCCTGGTATAAGCTCACGCCAAACGCCCACGGCGATTACACGAATGGCACCTGGACCACGCTTGCACGCGGCACCGAGGCGCCGCTCTACTATGCGTCAGGCATGTTGCGCGACGGGCGCGTCATCTACTCAGGAGGTGAGTACGACGGGTTTAGCATGGTGTTTCTGTCGACCTCGGAGATCTACGATCCGATCGCAAACACGTGGACGTTGATACCACCGCCCGCAGGCTGGACGGCTATCGGTGACTCTCCCGGTTGCGTACTGCCCGACGGGCGGTGGTTCGTGGGGCGCATCAGTACTCGGCAGACTGCGATCTTCGACCCAGCGACCAATACCTGGACTGCAACAGCAAACAAGATCAGTAACGTTTCCGAGGAAGGCTGGTCGCTGCTGCCAGACGGCAGCATCCTGTCGGTGGACGCCACGAATCCCCCGAACGCGGAGAAGTACGTGATCGCCTCGAACGTCTGGGTCGCAGCCGGGGCGACACCACAGTCGCTGGTCGATGGGATCCGCGAGATAGGCGCGCAAGTGCTGCTGCCCGACGGGCGGGTATTCGTAATCGGGGCGACCGGGTATACGGCGCTCTACACGCCGCCGCCGATCGCCAATCAGGTGGGAACCTGGGTGGCCGGGCCCACAATCCCTCAGGTCAGCGGGCAACCGCATGGCGCCGTGGACGCACCGGCGTGCCTGTTGCCCAACGGGCGGGTGTTGTTCACGTCAGGGCCGATCACGAACCCGGCAGGTTTCCACGCACCCGCGACGTTTTTCGAATACGAGCCGGCGACCAACATCATCAGTACAGTACCGGGCGCATCGACCGCGGCCACTGTGCCGTACCAGGGTCGCATGCTGATGCTTCCGACCGGGCAGGTGCTCTATACGACCTGCTCGTCTATCGTCGACATCTACACACCGGACGACGCGCCCGACCCGGTGTGGCGACCGACAATCACCGCGTGCTCCAGCATGCTCGTGCCCGGCGGGACGTATACGCTCAAAGGACGACAGATCAATGGGCTGTCACAGTGCGTGTACTATGGCAACGACGCGACTCAGGCCACGAACTACCCAATTGTGCGGCTCGAGTCAACCACCGGGCCGAACGTCTATTACTGCCGCTCAACGGAGTTTTCGACGATGGGCGTCAACACGGGCACGGTCGTGCACAGCTGCCGGTTCAAGGTGCCGTCGACGGTGCCGCTCGGTCGTTACTGCTTGAAGTTGATCGCCAACGGAATCGAGACCGCGGCGTGCAAGTACGTGGACGTGGTCAAGCGCAAAAAGTGGTTCAAGGAGCTCAAACTGGAGATCAAAGACAAACTCGAGATCCTGGAAAACATCAAGTTGAAGCGCGTCCCCGACATCATCGACATCAAGGGTATCCGCGAGAACGAAATCTTCGAACTGATCGAAGAGGAGTGGGTGCGGACGGTGCGGACAGTCGCGGAAGGTATCGACGCGGCGAACGCGGAGTTTGGACGGGCATTCATCGTTCCAGCAGAGCGTCCCGACGTCGGCCCGCCTGAGCCGATCGTCGAGGAGATCACACCTACCCGCATCTCGGCAGCCGAGGCGCGCAAGGCGCAGGAAAAGCACGAGTACATACGCGGGAATAAGGTTACCGTCTCGAAGGAGGCCCAACGGCTGCACGACGAGATCCATGGTCGCGTCGGAAACAAGCGGGACGAGACCTCAGGCAGAAGGTCGACCGCCAGGAAACCCAAGCCGCGGCCGAGAAGCTCCGGCGGCGAGTGATCGTCGTCTTGGCCAGTCGGCACGACAAGGTGGCTGCCGACCTCGTGGCACGCTGGCCGACAGCTGCGCTGTGCTCGGCCGACGATCTGACCCGACGCGGCTGGGTGTGGCCCGCAACGGCGAACGGGACCTCCGCCACGTGGGTGATCGGCGGCGAGGTCGTGCCCGACACGTGCGTCACCGGGGTCTTCGTCCGGCGTTCGACCGTGTATGCCGAGGAGCTGACGCGCACGCATCCAGACGACCGGGCGTACCTGGCTGCGGAAACGCATGCGTTCCTGGCGTACGTCCTCTCGCACACCACGGCGCGGGTCGTGAACCCGGTCGATGACGGAGGCACCTACGGCGAAGCTGCGCTCCGGCCGGAACGCTGGATGCAGGCTGCCATCGAGTCGAGCGTGGCGGTCGCTCCACTCCGGGTCAGGAGTGCGGGAGGGCGCCACGTGCCGAATCAGGCAACGAGTTTCGAGGTAGTCGGTGAGCAGGTCATGGGACACGCCAGTTCCCCGCTGGCGGCGGCCGCATTGAAAGTTTGCCGATGCCTCGGCTTGTGCTGGGCGGTCGCCTGCTTCGACAAAAGCGGCCGCCTGTCGGCAATCACCACCACACCGGCGCCATCGCCGGCGGCTGCCGCCGCACTCGCAAGGATCCTCACGCGCAGAAGGCCGGCATGATCCTGGTGTGGGGGGCGACCTCAGATGAGCCGGTCGTGGCGGTGCTCGACGCGCTAGCCGAGCACTCGGCGGCCGTCGCGCATCTCGACAACGGAGCGCTGCAGTCCTTACAGTATGACTTCGTCATCGGACCACGCCCACGAGGCTGGCTCGAGATCGGCGGCAGCAGAATCGACGTCGGTAAGATTTCCGGAGCGTATCTCCGCCCCGGGCCGCAACGACCTGGGGCGGCGACAGTCGCCGCAGCAGCGCTCCTCTCCGTGCTTCAAACGCATTCGGCGACAGTCATCAACCGGCCGGCGGCAGGCCGATCAAACCTCACCAAGCCTTTCCAGCTCGCGGCGCTCGCCGCGGCCGGCCTTACGACGCCGGACACGCTGGTCACCAGCGACCCCACGGCCGCGCGCGCCTTCCTGAACCGTCATCGACGCATCGTCTACAAATCGATCAGCGGCATCCGCAGCGTTGTGGCCACGATCGCGCTCGGCGGCCACTCCAGCGAACGGCTCGACCAGCTCGGTCACGGACCGGTACAACTCCAGCAGTGGGTCGACGGCACAGACGTGCGCGTACACATCGTCGGCAAGCGCTGGTTCGCCACCACCATCGCTTCGGACGCGACCGACTATCGGTACGCGGGCACGTCCGGAAGGCCGGCCGAACTCACCGCGTGCGAGCTGCCCGACATGCTCGGCCGGCAGCTCGTCGCCGTCACGCGCGGCATGGGGCTCCTGGTGTCAGGCGTCGATCTTCGTCGCACTCCGAGCGGCGAATGGTACTGCTTTGAGGTAAACCCGTCGCCAGGATTTTCCTATTACGAAGCACACACCGGACAACCCATCGCCGCAGCAATCGCCGACCTGCTCAGAGCATAGGCAGGATAAAGTTCTATCCTTTGCTCGACGGCACGTGCGCATGGCACCGCGAGGCGTTCAGTAACCTCTTCAAGCGCAGTCGAATCCCGAAACACTTCAGAATGTCCCGGGTTTTGTCCTCTTCAGAAACGGATACCGAACACTGTCTGAGCTGACAGCGCCTGTTCCTCAATAGCGTCCTCTTCCCCGTTGTTCGTTTGTCCCATCGGTTCCCTTGGGGAAGCTTCGTTCTTTACCCGACCTCATTCCAAAGTGAATCCTATTTGATCCTGCATTAGTTCAAATGGATTCAGTTGCAGCGGTCATTTTTATCGCAATTCCTCAAGAACTACACGAATTGGCTACGGCCCAGCGTTTGCTCAGCAGTTTCAAATCGAAGCGGCTGATCGCAATGAATGGCGCTAGAGCTACTAGGGCTGTCTACACTTGGTTGGATGGATGATAGGTCGTAACGTCATACGCTAATAAGATGTGGGTCGGTTGAGACATGCTCATCCTTAGGAAACGGATGTGCGAGACCTGATCCCATATCACTACTAATTCTTATCCGAGAGAACGATGGTCCAGTCACTACTCACCCTGTTAGGCAACACCGCTCTAGAGGAGTCGTTACCTCCGCAAGTAAGAATCCAAGAGCAGTTGCTAACACGAAATCTGATCCGGACTGGAGTGTCGCTTCTGACCTGGTTGCTCGTCGGAGTAAGTGCACTACTAATCTTTTCATTATCCAGTTGCTATTCAGCGGACCAATGTACGAGTTCAGGGTGGAACGTCTTTTCACACAGTCTCCTACTTGCAATCGCGTCGGCCAGCAGCGGTGGCCTCCTTGGTTTTCTGTTTGGAATTCCCCGAACGCTTGCCAGAGCGACATCAAACAACAAGGACAAAGGACAGCCTCCCACCATTGACACAGCCGCCGGTAAGGCAGCAATTACGGACGTTCGCCGTCAGACGGTTAATACAAACCTTGAAGAGATATCGGATTGGCTCACAAAAATTCTTGTCGGCGCTGGCTTAGTTCAGCTTCAAAACATCCCCACGATCCTCCACAAGGGTGGAATTCAATTCCAGAAAAGCTTGGGCAATAGTGAACTAGCTGTTCTCGGAGCAATCATCAATTTCTCAGTTTGGGGATTCTTTGCCGGATACCTGCTCACGCGGTTGTTCCTAGCTGGCGCTTTCAAGCTAGCCGATGAAGGGTATCTCGCTGACCTGAACACGCAAGATGTAAAAACCGCAGTCAAAGTTGGAGAAGTGCTTCGTGAGACAAAGCAATACACAAAAGCCCGAATCGAGTATGAGAAAGCCTTGGAAAAGGTGAATGAGTCAACGCCCAAGGAAGCGAAACGCAAACTTTATGAAGGAATCGTGTTCAACAGTTTGTATGACAACTATGAGGATGCGATTGAGTACGCATTGCGCTACCTCACCGAGGAACCTAGGAATCCAAGCCCACTGATTGAAGCGTATTTGGGGTTTGCATATGGGCAGCAGTACAGGGCAAAGAAGACTCAACGCGACAGTATGGATCTACAAGGGCCTAAAGAGCAAGTTCAGGCATTAGAAGCGGAGATGAAACAGATTAGACAGAAGGCGCTGGATGCAATTCGAAAAGCCCTTAAGCTCGAGCCCAGCCTACGACCACTTATCCGTATGGTATGGGATAAAAATGATCCGGCAAAGTCCCCAGGTTCGGAGGACGATGACCTGGAAGTGTTCTATGGGGATCCGGACTTTACCTCACTTCTGGGTCCGTCTTGATCAATCCCAGGCCGTCTAAGCCTATGTGTGTGCTCCGAGTTAGAGTTTTGTTGTCGCTGATGTTAGTGGCGGGATCAGGGTGTACGTCACTTCAATGGCGTGACAGCAATGGTGTGGAGCACCACTTAGGACTGATGGCCTATGAGATTACTTATTGGGAGTACGGAGTCCGATTGAAGCGATTAAGCTTCGGCATTGATCTACGGCTTTCCGGCCCTGACAGAGGAGTCTCTCTTGGAGCTAAGTGGATCACAGGTCTTGTTCCTCAATTTAGAACTATCGAACGGTCGGAAGCACTACCCGATGAGGTAGTGAAATACTATAGGCACACGTCCACCAAGGAGCATCAAACACAAAAGGTCAAGAGAGGGCTCCTATATTTCACTGAGGAACTTTCTTCTGGAATAACATTGGTCGATACGGACAATCTTGGTTTCGAGTGGCGAATGGGTCCAGCGAGTCCTGGGGTAAGCCTAGGTTATGCAGGGTCTCACCAGCTAGTTGGGCGAGCTCTCGATGATGGAGTTGTCCAACTTTTCCTTACTGATGCAGAGGATCAGCAGACTGAAGCAATCATGATGTGGGCATTGAAGCCTTTTCATCCGGGAAACCCCGCTGACTAAGTGCTGAGGGAGGGGAAGCATGATGAGGTACAGGACCTACTTAGTGAGCATCCTGTTTGCTTTGGGAATATGTCTGTCTGGATGTGGAGTCGGTTTGAATAGCGTCCTCTTTGTTACGAAAACAGAAGTGGCAGTTGATGCCGACACTGAACCTCCGTCTCTTGATATCGGATATGCCCGAGAAGAATTCGTCCTGGCACCAGCGTTCAAGGATGGTCGAGTACTGCCGGTTCTTACAACCGTCGCGACTGATACAGCGGCTTTCTCGTTAGGCGCGAGTCATTCTTTTGCGACAGGAGATGCTGCTTTGGTTATGGCAGCCGCGTTAACGGACGAACAACGTTACGTCTTCAGCCAAAAGGCCACTCCTGATGTTACTAAAGTCACCCAACCAACCATGGAAAGTACGATCGGGACAACTTTAGATGACAAGGTTCCTCATGGTTTTTGGGCGTCCCTTGGGTTCTTTCTTACTGGCTCGTCTGTGCGACAACGATACTTTTTCGGAACTGATACCAACTTCGGGCTTCATGTCGAATGGGGCGGGAGCGAACTTCCTCGATCAGTCTCTATAGGATTCAAGAGAAAAGAACTCGCCTATGTTCCGCTCATCGAAAGCGAGACGCCCGCTCAAGGGAACAACCCAGCAGAAAGAAAAGTCACGCTCGCCTCTCTGATTGCGACAGCGCACGCAAAAGCAAGTGTGGCTACGCAGGACGATTCCGGCCTAAAAGTTGCCCAAACGTTTGCAACGGGATCCGCTGCGACCCTCCTTGCAAGCCACCCCGGTGTTCGAGAGGTGCTTGGCCCCCTGCTCATACAAGACTACAAAGACATAAAGGAAGCGGAATTCCAAATACGAGTTGCTGATCGTCAATTAAAGCAACCGCTGATTGAGTGGATTGCCACAGCCTATAACGCTGAGTCCGACTCAGCCAAGAAACAGGTGTTCATTGACGAAGCGGTTAGCCTGAACTTAGTGCCTACAGAAACTGTCAAAGATAATTTTCTCAAATTGCTAGGACAAAGCATTACACCATCGGCACCCCCAGATACCGCACAACGACTGCAAACCCTAAAAGGCGTGATGAGAACGAAGTACGGCTATAAGGACTGACGGAATAGAGGGGAGGTAACAATGCCACGGTTTTGGGATGAGGTGCCAAGGCCTCACGATACAGATGCCCTACTCGAAGAGATCCTGGAGAGAATCAAGTTTCAAAACTCTATGGGTAACAAACTCGTGGATAAAATCATATGGGCAAATGTTGTCAAGCTAGGGTTCGACTGAGGACTGCACCCCGCATTTTGAGAAAGCATGGATCGCACTGAGCAAGGATGGTTCCGGAGATCCTTAGCATTCGTCGCATTGCATCCATCTTCGCGGCAAAGCCTGGCCATGAAGGTGGCTTGGAGAAGAGCGGAACCGGTAGTTATCCCGTCAAAGAATGGAATGTCTAATCCGATAGGAGGGTGAGCAACCATGAACATTTGTGACGATGAGGGATTCCTTCCTGTAAGACAATCTCGAGCTATCGAGGGGACAACACCTTTGACTGATGTCCTTTCCAAAATTTCCGGAGAAACAAGCGGGTTTATTCTTACCGAATCAGGCAAGGCGCAAGGGTACATTTCAGCAAATCAAATAATCACTAACCTTGTCGAAACGGGAAGCTGGAAAGGCCTTGAGCAACAGGCCGTCATCGACTTAATCAGAAACCCAAGAGTTGATCTTTCCATGATTCCGGTTGCAAAACAAGTTGTCGCGCCCGGAGAGTACAGTGACAACTTACAAGCCTACCGACACCTTGTCGTCCAAGTCGTTGAAGCAGGAAGGCTGGCCGGTTTTGTCTTACCGAAGGAGCTAATTAGTGAAATCCATACCCCTCCTCACGTTTACTACTGTAAGAATCCAGACGGTTCTCACCCGAATAGCGAACCTAGAACCTATTGCCGTATGTGTCCGTACCCTGTACCTGGGTAGCCTAAATGATTCAAGCACTGTTTGGCGAAATTAAAGGGCTGCTTGATAAGGACTACCTATTCGCCTCTCTCCTGCCAACCATTGTCTTTATTGCATGTCTAGTAGCTACGCTCGGCGGAGTAGTAGGGTTCGAGGGATCTCTAGCTTGGGTGGATAGTTGGACACAGACTCAGAAGATCGTTGTCACGATAGTCGCCTTCACTGGGACGATCGTGTTTGCCTACATTGTCAGCGGACTACGTGTCGCAATTTTTCGAATGTGGAGCGGCTTGGTAAAAGGTCCTTTCACTCCTCTCATCATGCTTGGTGAGTGTCGAAGCAGGAATAGTTTTGATTATAAGTTTGCCGAAGCGCATCGAGTCGCTCAATGGCAGCCTGTCATCGCGTCTTTCGTGAAGAGTTTACAGGCCGTTTGGAACAAATCCTCCAATACCATGTCAGCGAAGTCATACGCGGAACTTCAGAAACACATGGCTAAGCTTCGCAAGGCAGCTAACCCGAGCATAGCGGAGGAAGTGCTGACGTCTGCAATCATCCTTGCGTTCAAGGACAGCAAGGTGGATGGGAGGCTAGAAAGATTTTACGCCGAGACGATGCAATTCCTCGAGCGTAAAGCTAAGGAAGAGGAAGCCGAGATCATCAACATGAGGTTTCAGCTAGATCGTGATTTTGGCCCCAGAGAATCTATCCGTGGCACGAGGTTGGGTAATGTCGTTGAAGCTTACTATGCATATCCATTTCTTCGTTATGGCATTGAGGGAACTGTGATGTGGCCTCATTTGCAGTACTTCATCCCTGAAGCATTCGCAAAAAGACTGTCAGAAACAAAGACTATTTTGGACTTCTGCCTAGTAATGGCAACCCTTGGCGTACTATACGCAGTCGTGGCTATTACAGTTGGACCATGGCTCTGGTTGAATTTACAGTTTTGGACAACGATCACGGCAATCGCACTGATCATTAGCTACGCTGTCTATTATAGACTGGGAGTTCTAGTCACAATACAGTATGGCGACTTAATAAGGGCGAGCTTTGACCTATTCAGAGGCAAATTGTCCGAACAGCTTATTGCAAGACAACCAAACGAAGTTGAAAAGTGGAAGAACCTCAGTCGCCTTCTAGCTTATGGTCAGACCAATACCCACGCTGAATCCGCCAAGGAGAGCAACAATCAGCGCGACGAACAGCACCGAACTGAATCCAATGCCAAAGGAAAATCATTCTGGAAAACCATTCTGCAAGAGCTCCGTAAGCACAAGGAATGATCATGTCCAGAGCCATAAGCGGTCTATTTGTAGCCCTAACTCTCTTCTGTGCTCTCCTGTTCAATTTATGGAAAGCCAGCGATCATAGAAGCTTTAATTCCAACCACCTTCAATGGCATGTAGTCGCGAAAAGCGATTTGCCGTCAGGATTGCGTCTCGATCAAGAACATGTGCACCTCACACTCGACTATCTTCCCGAGCGAATCCCCACCTTTTTTCCAACCGTTTCATCGGTCTTGGGCAGATACACCATCCAGTCCATTGGAAAAGACAAACCTATTTCCACGAACAACTCAATTACCAAACCATTCGCTCCACCAACATCGGGTTTAGTACTTGTCCCCGTTTCGGTCAGGATTGACTACGCAGAGGGACTTGAGCTAGGAATGCGGATAGGCTTTGCCAAGCCTGACAAATCCCTAAGTGCGGGAACTGAAGTACGGAATCAGCCTAGCAAGGGCAGTACAAAGTCTAAACCCAATCAGGATAATAAGAATGGCAACAAGTCTGCATCTAATCCCGGCACGGAACAGAACCCTCAACCAATCGAGTCCAATCTAGGAAACCCTCAATCAATCGACACTACCCTGAAAGCAATTCTACCCTCACAGGATAAGAAATCCGTGATTCTTGTGGTTGAAGTCTCAGAAACATCTAGACAGCGGGTGCGAGAATTGGCCCAAGACGGACTGGTACCATTTCTGCTGGGTAGATGACGTCAAACAATGGGCAGGCGGCCTGCTATCTCCCCCATCAAGGTAGCTCAAAACATCCCCATTTCTCCCTAAGACTCACCGCTTCAACTATGCTTGCCCTCGCAGGACAACGGAATGAAACCATAGACTGCAGCCCATGAAACGCATTTTGTGACGTCCACTCATCCATCTCTTCATTGTTCATGGGCCGCATGTATAAGCTGAGATGACTTTCAAAGCAATGAAGAGTTTCGTCGTCCACCGCACGAATGGTTTCATTCCGGCATCGAAGCATCCGACGACTGTTCTTCCCACACGCTGCCTCACAGCAGCAGAGGCATTGGCCGTTGCCGGCTCAACTTCCGTGTTCAGCGTGCCGCAGCATATCATACGGTCAATACAACGGCGTTCCGATGGCTTCAATGACGTGATCGATCTCATGGCCACTTTCGTCAAATTCGCCGTGACGATGCGATTCCGTCGCGGGCACGTGTCTCGCAAACGTCACGGGAGCAGCGACAAAATCCTTTCTGATGCCGAGCACGGGGACGCGCGCCCGCTCGCTTTCTAAGCAGTCCGCCACGTAGGTCAGGAGGGAACTTGGGTAGATCGTGATGCTGTCAGACTGTTCCGCTTGAGGGGACAGCGTATGGACAAACACTCGCGATTGGGGAACGGCTGTTACGCCTGAATTGAACACTTGCGTGGCTCGATCCACCGTGATCGCCGGGGCAAGAAAGTGAATCGACGTCAACTCTGCATTGGGGAGACTTTGCAGCGCGGGCCTGAGCGCTTGCTCGTACAAGAATCCATGAAAGATCGATCCCGCACTATGGCTGACCAAGTGAATCTTGTACTTTTCGTTCGGAGTCGTTCGTATCGCCGCACTTAACTCATTTAAGAACAGTGTCACACCGCCTCTCGGACGCGACGCCCCCTGGCACCGCCCCTTCATTTCATTCCAGAAGGCCGTGCGGACGGTGGGTGCTAATTTTTCTCCGATCCATCTTTGCCCGCCTTCAACCGCCTCCCCAAGTTTGTCTTTGAACTTGTCCCAGGCATCGCTCAAGCTGAATCCAGCCGGTCCCTGTTGATCGTCCTCACTCTTGAAATAACCCAACAGGGATTCATCCCAACTGCTCTCCCACACAAAGAAGAACGGACACAAGCCCTTGCCTTGCGCCAGGGCCCACAATCGATCCGCCACACTCGCGGCATGCGTTTCTGAATTCAAACCGCCATGGGCATAGAGCATCACATGATGATATCCGTCAGGTAATACCGGTGAGGAGAGAACCTTGGCGGCCATGGCCGGCAGTTGCAACGGACTTGTCGTCAGCGCGCCGCTGTCCGACAGCGCTCCCCTGTCATCCGAATTGATCATGTACGACAGCACCTCAGGGTTCTTCAGGTCCAATCCATTGCTTGAACTCCTGACACTCGCATCGTTGCCTCGAGTCACAGGCATGCCGCTGAACGCGACGACGAAGATGGTCGGCTTTTTGTTGTGGTCGAGTGTCTTCGGGCCGGGCCTGGCGACCCATGCATCCTGCCGATGCTCCATCCAGTCGTCATAGTGCAGGAGCGCCAAGCCGCTCTTCCCCCATTTGCTTCCCCATGAATTCTGGATGATGAATCCATCGGCCGTGTATCCCACGATCGCAAAGGCGTGCAAGCCTCGCGCACGTCGGTTGAACGGAATGGCTGGATACCCTCTGCCCTTCGGCTTTGACAGAGTCCGCGCATCCCACCCATCGTGGACCCAAGCCGATGCCAGAACGGCATCGGCTTCCAGGATCGCGGCTTGCAGGTGGCTCACATCGCTGTCGACCACGCGATAATAGGCCCCGATCGGACGCTTCTTAGCTTCTTCCTCCCGTTCGATCGTGAAGGCACGATCGACAACCCACAGGCCGTTCCTTTGGCTACGTCTCCCTTTTGAGGTCCAAGTTCCTTCAGAGGCCACACCGTGATGGTGCCATCCTTTCATGGCGCCGCGAAGACTGGTTCCATCATAGTGCTCTCCTTTCCACTCATCGTAGCGTTTGGCGATTTCATAGAGCATCCGTGCGCTCACCGGGACGAATTTGTCGCCATGCTGCAATCGTTGGCGCATGCTGACATTGATCACCGTGGCCAGCGCGAAGCCGACGCAGGCCCCTTCTTCTCCTTGATCCAGCACGGGGATTCCTCGCAGGGGACGCTTTTCCGGGGGAAGCAATGTGAGGCTCGGTTGGAAGATATAGTCGCGCGCATCAGTATCGTCGGTCCGTACATCAAAGGTTCGAAAATCACGGGCATTCCTGGCTCTTGCAAAGTTGACGACCGGCATACATCCTCCTTCCCGTTGCAGCAGCGATCTCTTATTACAACAGGCGAATGAACAAACATACGCTACCTGTTCTCCCCTAGAACCATGAGAAGCACTCATCAACTTTGATGCCACGCGCAGTGGACGGTGGGGAATACGGCTTCGGGGATGATCTTGGGACGCACTACTCAGCGGTGGTTGTAGGCGCAGTCTTTCATTCTGAGACACCCAGAGGCATCTCGAAAGGTCGCCCCTGTGGGTGAATCTTCCTCCTCTGTCCGCACGTGAAGACTGAATCAAATATGATCCGGTTTCGACCAGAATAGATTCAGTACCACACCGTCAACCCGCCTGTTTAGCGGAAATAACAATACACCATTATGGTCCAATGTTTGCTGATATGAGGGGCATGTACGTAGTCTCATTCACGTAGAAGCCTCAATGCTCCTACGCAGCTGGCTCACAGTAGTACTGTCGCTTGTGCCTAGTACGAGCTTGTGGACCGCTCTCGACGGGCCACATGCAGGATGAGCAGATCAGACTCATTCATGATTCAGAGTAGATGATGGACCGCCCCTATAAATTACATCTTCGCCTCCCATCAAGAACAAACAGCGTGACAATTCTGGTGTTTGCGGTTGTCCTTCTTGTCTTGGGATTCTGTGGCATTTGGTATTGGGGATATGTTGAAACACAGACCCTGCACTTGCAAGAACGCAATTTTCGGGCTTTGACGGTCACCGGCCAATCGCTGGCGGACAGGGTGGCAAACTATGAAAAAGTGCTCGGGTCCATCGTCGAAGGCAATCCATGCTATCGAGGGGAGGACAGACGCTGCCCAGAGAATGATCGTCACAAGGCCTATGAGAAGGCCCTGCGAGAGCTTCAGGGCTTTAAAGCAGATGTGATGGTTACCAAGGCGGCCTACGAGGATGAGGGGCTCACCGCAAAGTTGGTCAGAGACAATGGGGCCTCATACATCAAATTGAGGTATGTTCACCAAGATCGCATGAAGACGAAATGGAAAATCGAGGCTTCCGTCGACATCGGTACCGTGATGCGGCCATTGGTGACCGAGGAGATTTTTTCGGATGTGCTCTTGGCGGATCGCATGGGCAGGGTTCTGTACCATCAACCGTCCAGGCGGGATCCTTCAGGGTTTGAATTCGACAATGTGTCGTCCCTCCTGCATCGGCTCAACGATCCGAGCAGAAGGGATGGCGGCGCGGAGAAATCCAGCGACAAAGGAACGAACGATGTCGTTTCAACCCTTCCGCTGTTCAACGATACACGGATCGGCGACGTGCCCTATACGATCTATGCTCAGGCTGCGGTTCTGCCGGCTCAGAAGGGAGCGACTCAACCGTTGATTCTCGTGGGCATCGTTCCCGCCGGACAGTTTCACGCCGAGGCTCGCGCCATACCACTCAACCATCTTCTGCTCGTGGCCGGGCTCTTGCTCACCCTCTTCTTTGTGCTGCCGTACGTCAAGCTGGTAGCAACGTCGCCTACTGAACGACTGACTCCTATCTCCGTCACAATTTTGATCGTGTCCTCCCTCCTAGGAACCGCCCTGCTGACATTCGGTCTCGCCGCTTTCGCGACATATCACAACTTGGAGCAACACTTGAATGTGCGGTTGAAAACGGTCTCAGAGGACATTAGGAAGCGGGTTCAGCTGAATGTGGAGCATGCCCTGCAACAACTCGCTGCGTTTGATGAATCGTGCGATTCGAAGTTGGATTGCTGGCGCAGACTGAGGAATCCGGCAATTGAACCGAAGGAAACAGATGAACCTCATTTGGCACAGCGCTTGTGTATAGCAGTGAATGCGGGCGGCGACGAGAAAGGGTTTTCCTTTTTCTCGACGGCGTCCGATACGTGCTCGGAGCACCAACGCACGAATGGTGATGCGCACGTCGTCTTTCCTGATGTGAACACCATATTTTGGGTTGGCTCGACGGGAGAGCTTAAAGTCCTCCGATCACGGGAGCCGGACCCATGGAAACACGTGAATCTTAAAGAGCGACAGTATGTGCGCCGCATCTGGGAAGATGAAACATTCACAGGCGGACATGATGGGAGAAAGTTCTGGATTCAGTCCATTTATTCTTGGACGACCGGCAACAACTACGCCGTGCTTTCGCTGAAAAGCACGGCCTCCTCTGAGAGGGACAATCTCGCTCGACCGATCGTGGCGGCACTGGAAGTCAGGTTGCCCTCGGTTACAGGCGTCGGCGTGCCTCCCGGAATGGGGTTCGCCGTGATCAATCAGGACGGCGAGGTCCTGTTCCACTCGGATTCACGACGGAATCTGCGCGAGAACTTATTCGAAGAGACTGATAGAGAGGCTGGGCTCCGACAGGCCGTGTTCGCCCGCGCGACCACTCAATTAGACGGGCGCTATTGGGGGAAGGATCGGCATTTCCATATCGCGCCGCTTTTCCTCCCGAAAGAGATCCATGAATCTCCGGATGTTCACTGGTCGCTGGTCACCTACTGGGACAGAGACATGCTGCGGGGCTTGAATCTTCGCGCCCTCTATTCAAGCGGCGCATTGTTCTTTATCTATGCAATCATTTCATTGAGCATCGGAATCCTGGGGTGGTGGATTTATTCACGGGTGAATGTGACGGCTTCTCTAAGGGTGTGGCCGCAGTCGGAGCACCGCCATCAGCTCGTCCTTGTATTGCTCGTTGCTTCGTTGATCGCAGTGGGCATCTGGTACGTGCGCCCTCATTCCTATCCCGACATGTTGTTGTGGGGACTCCTACCACCGTTTGTCGCGGCGGTAGCAGTGTGGTTCATCATTCAGACGGATCCTCGTCCCACCGGCCATGACAAGACAGATGTGTCGGCCCGGCGGAGATATGGCCGGTCCTATGGGCTGTTGGTGACGGCGGGATTGCTGGCTTTTGTAGTGATACCGGCACTCGTGATCTTTCGAGTCGCGGTGGATGTAGAGTGGCGGCTACTGGCCAAATTCGCTCTGTTCGATCTTGATAGTGAGCGCAGGCTTCAGGCTCAGAAGGTTCGTGAATCTTATCCCTCTACGGTATTCCATAACACAGACCACACTGGCGAGGTTCGAACCGAGTTCATCCGAGAGTTTTCAGACTCGAATACTGTATCTATCGATTTCCCGTTCCAACCTTGCCTAGAGGCGAGTCAGAACTGTCAGGAAGCTCCTACAAATGTGGTCCAGCGAGGGGATGAACGGCTGATTCGATGGTTGCACCAAGTCATTGATAGACCTCGAATCGGCTACAGTAGAGACGAGACCGAAATGTTCCTGGAAACGCCTGAACAGTGGCACGAACCGAAATGGGGAACCCTGGGGTTTAAGGACCAGTATCAGGGAACTGTTCCCCCGATCAACTTGTACTCAATCACTTCGCCCATCCCGCCATGGCTCTATTCGCTGTTGGTCTTTGGCTGCTTGATTCCATTGGCAGCGCTCCGAGCTAGGAATACTTATGCATTCGCCGCAGTCATTTGTGTGCTTGGAGGATCGCTTTGGTTCGGATTGGTCGGAGAAGCGTTTGCACTTCTGGCAGTGATCGCCTTGATCTATGGGGCCTGGTATGTTTTGCCGATGTTTGCTGCGCAGCGCGTTCTTCCCATGGATTTGCCTCATCCTTCAATGGATTCGACAGCAGGAGATGAAAGGAAAGGGACTGCCGAAATGGTTGAGCATCCTAAACCACCTGACGGATGGTCGTCGGGCCTGTGGGATCTGTTCGCCAGGGAAATCTCCGGCTTGCGCAACGGGCTGCGCTTGACTGGGATTCCGTGGTCGAACGAACTGACGAAGTCTCATGAGACAATTTTGAAACGAGACATCGAGGAGGATTTTGAGGTCGTGAAGGAGCGCCTCATTCGAGAGATCCTGGAGGCGGCACAAGAGCAGTACATGCAGATTTGGGAGAAGTGCACCGAGTCTCAGCGACGGTCATTGTTTAATCTGGCGCGGGACGGCTTTCTGCACACCAGAAATCCGGATATCGGGCCGTTGTTAAAAAGGGGCTTGATCGTAGGGGATCTAAATCTGCGTCCGATGAATAAGAGTTTTCGTCGTTTCGTCATCATCATGGGCTTGAAAGAGCATCTTGATGAAGACGCCGCCCAAACAAGGACCAGTCCGTGGTTCCAGGTGTCGAGACCGATCGGAGCAGGGCTGCTGCTCATCATGGTATTTTTGGTGTTGACGCAGGAACAGTATCGAGCCATCACGCTCGCCTTCCTGGGCGTGCTGCCGGGACTCTTAGGCGCATTCTCGCCGGCGCTGACTGCGCACAAGAGAGAAGCGTGAGACAGCGTCATCCGCATAACTTCAGAGAACAACCAGGACTTCCAGATCAGCACGAACGGGAAAGAGGCAAACATGAGGTGAGGTCTTGTTGATACATCAATTCGCTTCGGAGCGAAATCGCTCGCTCACTTATCCTCACGGCTTGTCTCGAAGCCGGTAAGCCTCTAGGTGAGCACCAACACGCCTTTGGCTTTGATACCCTGGTACATCGCATCCGGCGCCAAATCAATTTGTCCAGGCCAAGCGATAGCGCCATGATCAAGGTCAGTACGATCCAACGCAGACCCCATCCGCCTTGACTCCATCCCCTGTCAGGTGTAACTAACGCGCGGTGGTCATCGTCACAAGATTCACTGACTACATAATTGAGCTTATGTCGCGATAGCGGCACTGACGTCGCTCGACACATCTCACAACCTGGAGGGGGACCATGGCACAAAAGAAACGGAAGGCATCCAAACCCACGAAACGGGCTTCCAAATCCGTACCTGGAGGAAAACAACTCCCCGGCGAACTGGCGTCGAAGTTGGTCAAGAAGATGGCTGCAAAGCAAAAAATCTCCATCAATCTCACCGAAGAGCAATTTGCCGAGCTGATGAGAAACTTCAAGCCGAAAGGTGGCCGATTCAATCCAAAGGTTCCGTTCCAAATCGATTTCAGATGCGGCACTCGTGGGAAGGCGCGTCTCCCGGTCGCAAGCTGCGCTTACTGGAGCGATACTTGCTGCGCCTAGCGGGTCGGCGGCAGGGCTCAGGACCACGCGCTCCAAGGATCCGGCGGGCGAGTTGCCTTGTCGGGTACTGGCGAAATGACGAGTTTGTACTTGAGAACTATCTTGCGCGGACTCAAACCACGGTATCCTTGCCGGTCCTCCAGGTCTTGACGACTCTCAAGGACGGTATTTCCCTCCGTGTCTGTGAGCGCGCGTTCGCTGCTCTCCCAAAGGGACACACCATTCTACGGAGGCTGCTTCGGCAAGGACTGCTGATGATTGAAGGCTCTGATACCGAACGGCGGGACGCTCAGCTTGAGCAGTCGTGGGAATGGGGGCCCAGTTGCCGGTTTTTCCACTTCGTGACGCAACGAGTTCCCTATGAGCCGGATCTCGCCGTCCAAAGACGAAGCCTCGCACGATACGCCGGACGTGTGCCGCCTCCGCCGGCATACAAGGAGTTTCCACGCCGCCGGTTGACGCGCCTTGATGCATGCGACGGTGACGCGGGAGAATTTTGGGATGTGCTCCGCCGGCGGCGGACACGCCGACGGTTTTCGCGCCGGCCATTGACACGGAAACAACTCGCCACCCTGTTATTCTGGACGTGGGGACGCACGCATGAGATTCAAAGCCCGGTGGGCTCCTATCTCCTCAAGACGTCGCCTTCTGGCGGGGCCAGGCACTCGATCGAGGTCTACCCGCTCATTCGTAACGTGGAAGGTGTTCCCGCCGGCTTGTACCATTACTCCGTCAAGCGACATGCCCTTGAGTACTTACAAGCCCCACTCTCACAGGGCCGTCTTGTGCGGCTCATGGCCGGGCAACCATGGTTTCGCAATGCGCCGGTGGTCTTCTTCATGACCGCCATCGTGGAGCGCAGCATGTGGAAGTACAAGCACGACCATGCCTACCGCGTCCTGTTGCTCGATGCCGGACACCTCGGCCAGACGTTTCATCTCGTGTGCACCCACCTCGGTCTCGCGCCCTTCACCTCTTCCGCCAAGCTCGACACGGAGATTGAAAAGGAGCTCGGCATCGACGGCATCGGCGAGATCTCCCTCTACGTGGCAGCCGCGGGGATTCCTGAGCAGGGTCCGGCCCCCGCTGAGTGGTAGACGAGGAGTTGCGCGCGCCCGCAGAGGAGGTCCGGCAGCGCGGCGCTCCCCTCGTCGGTCTCAAAATGGTACTCTTTGTCGATCCGAACCCACGGTAATGCCTGCCGCCGCTGCGCCACCTCGTCGGTGCGCCGCGTGAGATCCTTCTCCTCCTTGAGCAGCTCGAACCGCGCAGCGAGCCACTCTTCACGAGAGACGGCCCTGGGATGTTCAGGTTTGCCCTGATGTCCGATTGCGCCCATCGTCATAATCGGTCTCCCTTCTCTTCACGTTGCATCCACGAGGCCGCTGCTCCCTGGAAACTCCCTGACCGGCCGCACCTCCATGCTCCCGAACCGCACTGACGGAAACTTCGAGGCCACCTGGACGGCCTCGTTCAGATCTCTGGCGTTGATGAGAAAAAACCCGCCGACCTGCTCCTTCGTTTCAGCAAAGGGACCATCGGTCACGGACAACATCCCGTTTCGAACTCGCACTGTCATTGCCGTTTGAATTGATTCGAGTGCCTCCACCCCACTGAGATGGCCGCTCTGCTTCAACGCTTCGCAGTAAGCCACGGTCTCTTCCATAATTGCGTCGCACTGGCTTTTGGACATGGAATCCAGCAACTTCTCTTCGTGGCAACAGAAGAGTAGATATTTCATAGCTTCGCACCTCCGAGGTGTACGTGAACCGCTGCGCTTGTCAGATAGTCGTGCGCGACGCGCGAAATCGACATCGGGTCACTGCTGAAGTGAATCAATCAGTTAGGAGGACTTGCCGTCGGCAATGCCGAAGAGGGCGCGTTCAAGAGAGATCGAGATGCTTGACGATACGCAACACGAGGTCCGGTTGCTCTGCACTATCTTTGATATCTACCGCCCACCAGCTGACGGGGACCCGCTCGGTCGCAGCCCGAGATCCCTGGTTCAGGAATCTTGGGGGCATCAATGGGAACGGCGAACTTACTTGCGGGGTAGGAGCGATGGCTCTCCCGTGCCTCCGCCTTGCTGAATCGGCGCGTCGATGTCTGCAGTTGACCAGACGGTGCTGAACTTCGCCTTGACACGGTCAGCCTCATCCATCCGTCCTTGCCGGCGCAGCGCCAGTTCCAGACCAGCCAACGACCAGCCGTTGTCAGGAAAGCGCTTCAGATCCTGCCGGAATGCCTGCTCCGCCTCGGTGGCCCGATCGGCCCGCAGCAACATCATCCCGAGTTCCTGCCTGACGGGCACTGACCATTCGGGCGGTTCGCCATACGTGAGGGCGTCCTCGAATCGCGCTCCCTCGCGGAGGTGCGTGATCGCCGCGCCGGCGGCTCCCTTCGCCTCTGCGACATGTCCGGCCAGCACCTCGGTGGCAATGCGAAGGATCGCGCCTGATGTATTGAACTCGAGTCGAAGCGAGGCAACGTCGGGATTCTCTGCCGTCGCGCGCACCTGGTGCAGCGCCTCCTCTGCTTCCTTGATCTTGCCTGTGGCAGTCAAGGCCCGGCCACGCGCGTACTGCCACATCGCCCTGGCATATGCCAGATCTTCCCCTGGAGCCGGCGCCTCAAGAATGTCCTGCCAGCGCGCGAATCGCACCAGCATTTGAAGATGTCGCGTGTCATGATGCTGCAAGAAGGTCATCCCCGGTGCGCGCAGCAAGTCCGGGGGCGCAATCGCTCTCATCTTCTCGGTGGCCGTCATGGTCTGGCGGCTGCGGCCGATCATGCTGGCTGCGAAGGCCAGAAAGTCATAGTTGTGCGGGTAGTACCCGAGCGTGTAAATCCCGTGCTGTGGACGATGATCTCCGATGTACACCTCATCAGCATGCACCGCGTGCTCGTTGGCCGTGATGGCATCCAAATACCGACCCACGCGAATGTAGATATGCCCAGGCATGTGCACGATATGTCCGGCTCCGGGCATCACGACGGCGAGGCGCTCGGCGGCCGCTACGGCACGCTCCGGTTGCGCGGCTTCGACCGCATGGATGTAGAGATGGTTCGCGCCAGGATGATTCGGGTCTGCGGCAAGCGCCCGGTCGAGCTGTTTGAGAATCTCCGGCGTCTCGGTCCGCGGTTGCCCTTCGGCGGTCCAGTAATTCCACGGACTGAGGTCCATCAACGCCTCGGCGTACAGTGTGGCAACCTCGTCGTCCTCTGCATACCGCTGAGCGACGTCGCGCAGCGCTTGGGCGTAGGCCGCATCCAGCATCGCTCGATCCTTCGGCGGATCAGCGGCGTAACGTGCGGCCAGCGCACGGATCAGAGCACGCTCCTTCGCGCTGGCTGATGTCTCGCGCGCGATTGCCTTCTGGCTCGCGTCGTACGCGGCCAGCGCTGCCTCGCGCTCCATAGGAGCGTTGATATTGGGGCCCTGTGCGAGCGCGACTCCCCAATGGCACATGGCACAGTCGGGGTCCAATCGAGACGCCTCTTCAAACGCGCGAACCGCCTCCGCATGGTTAAACGCATAGTAAAGCCTCAGTCCTTGATCGAAATAGCGCTGCGCCTGCGGCACGCTCGTGGTGATCGCGTAGTGATGTGTGCCGAGATTATCGAACAGCGGCACTGCAGCAGGCGCCGGCTCCGACGGGGTGGCAGAGACGGCATCACCGAGCAGCACGAGCGTCAACAGGGCCGCCATTGCTTGTGCGATGACAAGGGATCGCCTCGTTCGCTCGGTACTTGTACCAGAGTTCATACGCTTCTCCGATTCAGTGAGGCTGAACACGATCCCCGTTCCTCCAACCGCGACGATCTAATTGTGGCGAGGCTAGCCGCCCTGCACCTGAGAGTCAAGCGGCTGACTTACCGGCACCGACAGGAATCAGCCGGCATGCTTGCGTGTGACCGCGAGGATCGCCTCTATTAGGAGACTTTCTTCAACGTGACCGTCGCCTGCCTTTCTCCCGGCAGGCTCGGGTCATCGAGGTTGTCCGTATATCGGATACGCTCGTGCGGCACGAGGTCGAGGTACTCGCCGCCAAAGGAGTGGCTCTCGCCTGTGGTGAAAAGGGAGTCGAATCGGATTCGTTGCTACAACGAGTGCGCCTTTCCAGGGGTGAGGAGTGACGAGGTCGACGAACAGCCCCTGCACTGTAGTCGAACGGGGTTCGGGAAATCGACATCACGGTCAATGATAGTTTCTGCGCCGAACCTTTACACATCCAGATCGTGGCTCGGCTCGTATAACCAGGTAATGACGCAATGCTCTGACGACAGTCAGACACACAGGCGACTCCAGATAGTCATCGCGACGATTGTCATCAATATCACTGCGGTTGCCGCGTTGACCCTCGCGCCCTGGTCCGACTGGGAAACCGGCCTCGCCCTCAATCTTGTGGATAACGTGCTACTGGTTAGCTTCATCGCACGACATCGCGATGTTGGGCTTGCCCGTTTCATGCTCTTCGGCCTGGGAGTCGGATTTTCGGAGCTGATGGCAGACGCCTGGCTGGTGGATTACACCAAGACCTTGGACTATTCCATCGGCGGTGGGCCGATGCTTTGGCGCTCCCCGTTCTGGATGCCCTTCGCCTGGGAAGTCGTCGCCGTGCAGTTCGGCTCCGTCGGTTTCTGGCTGTGGAAGCGATTCGGTCGTCGGGGATTGGCCGCGGTCGGTGTACTCGGCGCGATCAACATTCCCTATTACGAAGAAATGGCCCGGCTCATTCACTGGTGGCAATACAGCAACTGCCGCATGCTCTCCCACACCCCCTACTACATCATCCTCGGCGAATTCGGCATCGTGATTCTGCTCGCCGTCCTGGCCAAGCCTGTTGCACAAGGCACCTGGACTACTTCTATACTCGCCGGCCTCGCCGGCGGCTCCGGCATCTTCCTCTGCTATGCCGTGGCCTATGGCCTTACCGAGGGCCTGATGCCTCTGAGCTAGAGTCCGCGCACGTCGCGAAATAACTGCCGAGATCCTGACCGGCGGCTGATTTCCAGGGATCTGGCTAGAATCCTGCCCATGAATTCAAGCTCAGATTCCTGCTGTGGGAGGGCGGCGAGGTTCGCGACCGGGTCGGCCTTCCGGATTTTGGCTTTGGACTTCGTTGAAGGTGTGGTGAACCGTCCGCAGCTCGAACCGACGATCAGCCGGTCAGGGAGCCGGCCGGAGGGCGACGGCACTGCTCACCCAATTTTGGGCATCCACTTGGGTCCAGTCCATCGTCTCCGATCCAGCTACCGCTTTATCGTTCACGGTTGAAACCCCGACCGCATCAGTGGTGCCCGTGGTGAGGCGGTTGACCCGGGTGGTTTGCCCGAGGCCTACCGTCATGCCGTTCGCCTGCCCAATGGCACAATCCGTAATCAACGCATGGGGGGTTCCCGTAGTGATCTGCGCCGAGAGCGTGGTGCCGCTGCCACCGCTGCCGGCGGTCGCATCCACCGGGGTGACTTGATGCACACCGGCATAACTCGTGGCGGACCCGACTCCGTAGCTGGCGAGCGCGCCGGCCCACGTCACCGTGATCGTATTCGGCCCCACCGCCGGGTTCACCAGATACCAGAGTTCGGTCCCTAACGCGACGCCGACATCGGTGCGCACATCCGAACGGGCTTTCGTCAGCGCGATGCCCCCATTGACGGTGACGCTGGTGACGGCGACATTGCCCGCTGCCGTATCCCGGGCTTGCGTGCAGACGGCAAGCACTCGATTCGCGCCGCTCCCGATGGTATGGGACCAGGTGACAGCATTGGTCCTGTTGCCCGTGGCGGAATTGCTCACGGCATCGAAGGTCACGGCCGCAGCAGGCGGGGCCGTTCCGAAGCCGCCCATCGCCCAGTCGTCCACCGTCGCGTTGGTGGGGGTGCCGCCAGTGTTCATCCAGAACAAGAGGCCCGCGCGGCCGCTGGTAAACTCCGTATCGGTCGTCGTGAGCACCAGAGTGTCCGTCGTGGACCCGGCGGGGATCCGATAAAGGCGCAAGGTCGTCCCTTGGGCTTCGCACCGCAGCCGATCCCCACTGCCCCAGACGGTGTCAAAATCACTGGCCAGGTTCGCGTCCCCGTCGCCATTGGGATGGTGGCTGACAATCGCGCTATTGCGGGCCGCAAGATTGGTGGCGGTTTTCCGCGCATAGCACCAGTACCAGTTGATCGTCGGCGGGGCCGCCATCCGGAGAGCGCAGCCGACCTCCCGGTCCTCTGAACCGGTAAAGGTCCCCAGTGTAATCTGACACCATTGATCGACGCCCGGCGTCACCGCGTTGTAGCTTTCAACCGATTTCGGATCGGACGGGTTGAGGCTGGTGACGCGGGCCTGATTGGCAGTAATGCCCACGTCGTCCTTGCCGGAATAGCCCCCACTCCACAGACTGCCCAGGCTGGCCGCATCAGCCCGGTTAAAGTTGTCCGTGGCCAGGGTCGTCCGACCGGTGGGAGGCGGCGGCGTGGCGGGGGTGGCCACGGTGAGGATCGGGGAAGAATAGGGACTGAGATTATGCGCGGCATCTTCCGCCCGCACCCGATAACTATAACTGGTCCCGGGCGTCAGGCCGGTGTCGGCGTAGCTGGTCGTGGTCGGAGAGGCAATCAGCGCAAAGCTGCTGCAGCCCGCCCCCTGGCAGCGTTCCACCCGATAGTTGGTCACGCCGACCAGATCGCTCGCCGCGGGCCAACTCACATTGATCTGCGTGCCGCTGGCCGCACTGCCCGTTGGACTGCCCGGCGCCGTCGGCGGGGTCGTGTCGACGGGGAGGCCGAAGCCGCCCATCGCAAAGCCGCTGAGTTGCGCATCGGTCACAGCGCCGCCCGCCCCCACCGCCACATAGATGCCGGTGGTGCCGCTCGCATAAGTCGCATCGGTCGCGCTCAGCAAGAGCGTCTCGGCGGCCCCCACCACCCGGTAGAGTTTGATCGTGCTGCCTTGCACTTCACAGCGAAGTTTATCCCCCGCCCCCCAGACCGTCGTGGTGTCACTCCCCAGCGACGTCGAGACGCCCCCACTGAACCGCCGAATGCCGGATCGATTCGTTTGGTTGATGGCTGCAAAACAGCGATAGCCGCTATAGGTACTCGGATTGCTCAACCGGAGATGCACCCCCGCTTGGGCGCCCACCCCACTCGTCAACGCGCCGATCGTCACTTCGCTCCACTGATCGTTCGGGGTCGTGACGCCGGTATACTGCTCCACCGTGGCGGCCGCCGCCCCCACGGCCGACATGACGACGCGTCCTGAGAGAATCCGCCCGCTCGTGAATCCGCTATAGGAATCGGTATAGGCCGCGCCCAGGTCCGCACTGTCTGCCCGATTGAAGGTATCCGTAAACAACGTCGTGCGACCAGGCGGCGGCGTGGCGGGGGTGGCCACGGTGAGGATCGGGGAAGAATAGGGACTGAGATTATGCGCGGCATCTTCCGCCCGCACCCGATAACTATAACTGGTCCCGGGCGTCAGGCCGGTGTCGGCGTAGCTGGTCGTGGTCGGAGAGGCAATCAGCGCAAAGCTGCTGCAGCCCGCCCCCTGGCAGCGTTCCACCCGATAGTTGGTCACGCCGACCAGATCGCTCGCCGCGGGCCAACTCACATTGATCTGCGTGCCGCTGGCCGCACTGCCCGTTGGACTGCCCGGCGCCGTCGGCGGGGTCGTGTCGACGGGGAGGCCGAAGCCGCCCATCGCAAAGCCGCTGAGTTGCGCATCGGTCACAGCGCCGCCCGCCCCCACCGCCACATAGATGCCGGTGGTGCCGCTCGCATAAGTCGCATCGGTCGCGCTCAGCAAGAGCGTCTCGGCGGCCCCCACCACCCGGTAGAGTTTGATCGTGCTGCCTTGCACTTCACAGCGAAGTTTATCCCCCGCCCCCCAGACCGTCGTGGTGTCACTCCCCAGCGACGTCGAGACGCCCCCACTGAACCGCCGAATGCCGGATCGATTCGTTTGGTTGATGGCTGCAAAACAGCGATAGCCGCTATAGGTACTCGGATTGCTCAACCGGAGATGCACCCCCGCTTGGGCGCCCACCCCACTCGTCAACGCGCCGATCGTCACTTCGCTCCACTGATCGTTCGGGGTCGTGACGCCGGTATACTGCTCCACCGTGGCGGCCGCCGCCCCCACGGCCGACATGACGACGCGTCCTGAGAGAATCCGCCCGCTCGTGAATCCGCTATAGGAATCGGTATAGGCCGCGCCCAGGTCCGCACTGTCTGCCCGATTGAAGGTATCCGTAAACAACGTCGTGCGACCGATGCCGGCGGTCTGAGCCGTCGTGATGGGCGAATAGGGACTAAAATTGCCCACGGCATCCCTGGCCCGAACCCGGTAGTTGTAGGTGGCGCCGCTGCTCAGACCGGTGTCGGCGTAGCTGGTCGTGGTCGGAGAGGCAACCAGCGCAAAGCTGCTGCAGCCCGCCCCTTGGCAGCGTTCCACCTGATAGCCCGTGACGCCAATATTATCGGTCGAAGTAGGCCAACTCAGGTTCACCTGTGTCCCGCTGGGTGTGCTGGCGGTGAGACTGGTCGGCGTCGACGGTTGGGACGTGTCGGCAGTGAGGCTGTAGTTGGCCGTGTAGGTTCCAGTACCCGCGGCTAGCACGAGATGCGATTGGTTGCCCCCATCGGACCAGGAATTGAAGTGATACGTCGTTGATCCCTGGATCTGTGGTGTGCCGGCACTGACCGAGTTCATGGACCCCAGAATGACCGTTCGCGTGAAAGGAGTGACGGAGGTGCTGCTTCCGACAGCCAGCTGCAGACCCGGTGGAATGGATTCAAAGTTCAGCGTGACGGTTTGCGGATTCAGCTGGACGCTCTTCGTGTCCGTCAGGCCGGTGGCACTCTTGACGGTCAGCTTGATCTCCAAATAAGAGAGATATTCATGGTCGGGCGCCGAAAACGATCCCGACGTCACGCCGGGGAAACTTTGTATCGGATGGGTATGACAGTCGGATGGACAATGATGCAGGATCACCTCCCACAGAAATGCCGAGGGCGGGAGCGCGCCCTGTCCCGGTGCGGTGGCATGACCGGAGAAGCTAATGGACTGGCCGACCTGCCATTGAGTACCCGCAGTCGGAGCATCAATGAATGATGTCGGGCTCCCCGCCTGGATCGAGATGCTATCGACGCTCGACGCCCCATGATTGTCGGTGACCTTGAGCTGCACCTTGTATAGTTTTGCTTGTGTGTAGGTGAAAGAGGTCTGAGCCGTCGTGGCATCGTCAAAGATTCCGTCGCCATTCAAGTCCCATGAGTACTTCAGGGTGTCGCCTGCATCAGGATCGGTCGACCCGCTCCCATTGAACGTGACGTTAAGCGGAACCGGCCCTGCCAAGGGAGTCGCCTGAATAACGACAGTCGGAGCCTGATTGCCGCTCGTGTACCGGATGCGTCGGATAGCTCCTCCCTCGAAGTCCACGTAGAACAAATCTCCTCCCGGCCCAATTTGTATGTCGACCGGATTGGAGGCGGGGTCTACAAACGTGGCTCTGGTCGCAGGATCCGGCAATCCGTTCGCTCCTGGTCGCATGCTCCAAATGCATCTCCGGGAATGGTCGGCGAAGAACAGCGCGCCCTGATACGGGGCTGGATACGTTCCTCCCTGCATGAACGCCAGGCCTGAAATTGATGAACTGCCGTTGGAACATGTTTCTCCCGATACGACAGGCTGGTTTGCCTGATAGGCAAAATGTGGAGGAGTATGTCCACTCGGCTGAGAGTAAAGATTTTGGCAGATAGTCAGACCAATCGATTGATAGGCCGACTGTACACCGGCCCCTTCGTAGCAGGGCCAGCCGAAGTTTCTCACGGTTGGACTCAGAGGATCCGAAATCCGGTTGATCTCCTCCCAGGTCCCCCACCCTACGTCACCGACCCACAACTCATTGGTCCCCGGTCTGAATGTGAAGCGAAATGGGTTGCGGAATCCGTAACCCACAATCCTGCGGGCGTTGGGGTCTGTATTGGCGAACAGAGGATTATCCGAGAGAGGCGCTCCAGTATAGGGGTCAATCCTGATGATCGTGCCATCGAGGACCACCGGTCCGTTGACGCGACGAAGACTCTGGGATCTGGTCGCGCCGCCTTCCGCTTTCGGAGGCGTCTGAACTCCGCCGATTCCTACCGGTGGATCTCCGAGCGGATTCAAGGGATTCCCTGCTTGTCCATAATCGGCGAAGTTAAAACTGGCCCCATCTCCGGCAGATGCGTACAGCGCGCCGTCCGGACCGAACATGACGGTGTCCATGGAGTGGCTCGGAAACTGTTGGCCCCACCCCTCGACCAAGACAATTTCTGTTCCGGTTGATACATTGCCGCCGGATGATTGGAGCAGCGAGACCCGGCCGCTCACGACGCATCCGTCCGTGGTCGGCCCCGGAGGGGTAGGACAAGCATCCGACGTCCCTCCGACTGTGCCCCACCGCGGCACTTGTGCATTATTGGGGTCCTTGTCATAGGTATAGGAGACATAGACATAAGGAACCGTGGGGAAATCCGGGTGTAGTTCCAGACCCATCAGCCCGCGGTCCCAATAGTTATGTACATTGGTCCGCAGGTCGTGAAACACGGTCGGAGTGGTGGTTGACAGATTGGGGAATACCTTGATGAGGCCGCTCTTTTCGGCAACGAAAACCTTTCCGTCCGGCGAAAAGCGAACAGTGGTCGGCTCAGTTAACCCGGAGAAGACTACCGACTCAGAGAATCCGGGGGGGAGGCTGGCGGCTTGTAGCTCCACAATCGCAGAACTCAGGAGGCAGAACAGCGCTGCAAAGATCCCGGTCCAGCGCACACCCGAGTTCCCCTGCCTTCTCGCATACCGAAGCGGGAACACACCCAAATAACCCAAAAGACCCCCTACAACGGAAATGAAATGATCTCTTCAAAGGTTGCGCATTTTGTTCAAATAACCGCGCAACCACAATCCCCTCAAACGGGTTAAGTATTCGCATCGGGAAATTCTTCGTGAATCGCCCGCGAACAATGGGATGTGGTGGGCCGCCGGGACTCGAACTCATCGGCCCCGCCTTAAGAGGGCTGATCACTCCTCGAAGACTGGGAACGACAGACAACGATGGCGCGAGAATCACCGCACAGAAGATGAGGTCTGTCTCGGAACGAAGGCCCTATCTTGCGCCTCAGGTGTTTGCCTGCCTACAATACCCCGCCTTGTGAAACCCGTTGGTTTGGAATTCGATAAGGAGGGACTTCAATGTGGCGGATGATCGCGCTCCTCACATTCTCAGCGTTAACACTGTCCTGCAGTGGAGAAGGCAGTGGAGGAAACGGCGCACCGACCGGCGCGACACAAACGACTCCGGTCGCAGGAGTCAATGCTCCCACCCCGGTTACCGGTTCGGACCAACAGGCGATCAAAGACCGCGTGACCTCGACCATTGGTCCTTTGCCGGCGGGATGGAACGAAATCGTATTCGATGAGGTTGAAAAACGTCAGATCCGCATGACGCTCATGTATGCGAATGCGCCTGCGAATCCGGATCAAGTCAAGAACGACACATACAAGATTGCCAAAGCCGCATTGAGGGTATTGGCTGAAAGCGGCCGAGATTCTCAGCGGGAGATGGTTACAGTTGTCGTGAACAGCCAAATATCTGGAGCAGGACAAGCGGGAGCCAATAATATGGTGGGGTCTTTCGGTACGATGACGTACGATTACACGACGGATCAGCTCACATTCAAGCCGGCAAAGAGCTGAATGCGACCTACGGCTCGAGATGGCTCCGTTTGTTTGGACAGCCTTTGCCCATTCACAACCGGCGCCGGACGATGTGAAGCCCACGCGGCGTTCTCCCCTGTGTGCGTCCGTCCAATCCTTGATGGGATAGCCTAGTAGTCGAAGGTCCTGTCACGCGCCACCCCAGTGTGCGTCTCAGACCCTCTCGCAGGCGTGGAGAGTGCCCGTTTCATATTTCAGACTTCGCCTCAAGCGTTCCATCAAAACCGGATCGCGCCGGCGCCATCCGTTCCATGCTGATCTGAAGCCGCTGGTCTTTCAAGAGCCCGGTGAACGCCTGGCTTGTGAAAGAGGAAATTCCATTTTGGTTTGACAGAGTTGCCCCCATGGGTTGTAGTTGTGGGGATGGAAGAGTCTTCACGAGCGGCAGCGGGCCCTGATCTCCAGCACTGTACGCAGCAACACTTGGGTGCTGGATTGCGTCCATGACGGAGAGAACACCGTCTTTACCCAATCAGATGCTCATGGAGGATCTCGAATGAATTGCCTACGTTTGGCGACACTTGTGGTGACGCTGCTGAGTCCCAATGTGGGCTTGTCGGCTGTCACCGCTGATCCCGAGGCCACTGCAGACACGAAGGCCCTGCTCGACTATTTCTATTCGCTCATGGACAACACCACCGGCCACGTCCTCACCGGTCAGACGATTTGGCGCGATATGGTCGTCGGGAGCGGCCCGTATATGTGGTCCCTCCTGAACGACACCATCGCCGCCACCGGGAAGCGTCCCGCCATCTACGCGCCGATCAGCACCAGTTACAGCGACCCACAGGCGCGGCAAACGATCCTGGATCACTGGAACGCGGGCGGGCTCATCAAGCTCTCGATCTTCCTGGGAAATGAGCCCGAAAAAGCGGGGTGGTACGGGCATGCCCCGCTCACCAACGGCGAGCTCGACGCGCTCATGGTCGATCCCCGATACATGCAGCTGATGGACGATTTTGCAGCCAACGTGCTGCAGTACCAAGCGCAGGGGGTCGTCTTCATTGCGCGGCTATTCCCGGAGGCGAACGGGAATTGGAACTGGTACTCCGTGCCGGATCAGGCGCGATTCGTCCAGCTGTGGAAGCAGTTCCAGGCCAGGATGCGGACCAAAGGTGTCCATAACCTGATCTACTTGTTTTGCCCCGCTGATGAGGTCGGCAATTATCTGTATGGCTATCCTGGCGATGCCTTTGTCGATCTGACAGGCCTGGACAGCTACCAGAGCCTCACCACGAATTTGCCGACGATTGCCGGCTACACGACCGTGCAGCCGAAGCACAAGCCGATGATCATCGGCGAGTACGGCTTCTTTCGCCTGGACGCGCCGATCACTTACCAGCATCGGGATGCGAAATGGATTGTGCCGGGGCTCAAGGCGAGCATGCCGGACATTGTCGGGATCGTCAATTGGACGACGCCATACAACATCACCAGTATGAACACGCCGACCGACTACATGCTCGATCCCTACGTGGTGAATGCACCGGTGCCGTGGAGCGGCGCTCCGCCGCCTGCTGATGCGACCCCTCCATCTCGAGTCATCGGGGTACAGGTGTCCGGTGTCACGAGCACCTCGGTGACCGTGACTCATGCCGGTGCGATCGATAATATCGATGTTTTGTCCTACCGCTACGAGATATGTACCGAGAGTAGCTGTACCGACTTTGGGCTCTGGACGACTTCAACCGGATCGCAACTCAGCACCACCCTGCCGAATTTGACCGCCGACACGACCTATCGCCTTCGCGTCAATGCCCAGGATACGGCAGGGAATCCTGGTCCGTACTCATCGACCGTGAACTTCACCACCGCAAGCGTCATCACACCGTCCAGAGGAACACCGGCCTCGGACGATTTCACGAACGCCGACCAAGATCCACTGTCTCTGGGTGGCACCTAGATACCCGCCTGAAAACCCGCTCTGTCGTGGATCATAGCGAGATACCCTGCTGACGGCGACGGGCACGCCGTTTCAATTGCCACATCCGCAGGGCGGTCACATACAGGGTGAGCGGGACGAATCCGGCCGTGAACACCAAGATTCGCCCGGGCAACCCGAACGCTTCGCCGTCATGCAAAGGAAGCATCCAGGTGACAAAGGTCTGGCCTGCCGAAAAGTTTTCCCAATCACGAACGGCAAGGACCTTGCCGCTGTACTGATCGATCCAGAGCGCGCTGGCACCGCCGGTTTTCAACACCTCTCCGGCCTGGCGCAGGCCGACGACATAGGCGCCGATCGGACTACCCGGCACCTCGATGTACGTCGCGGACGAGGATGGGAAGTGACTTCGCGCAATCCTCATCGCCTCATCCGCCGAAATCGACGCCTGACCTGCGCTCGTATTCGAGGCGACTTCCGGATCCTGAAGCAGCGGCGATACGCGATTGATCAGAGCCTTGCCGACCCGTTCGAATTCCATAAAGATTCCGGAGCAGGCAATCAGGAACACCGGGATGCAGCCGAGGGCTCCGGTAATCTTGTGCCGAGCGTAGGCCCGCTGAAGGACGCTTGCTCTCGGGCGAGGCGTCAAAGACGTTTTCATCCCGCCACGACGGGGCCACCACAAGTAGATCCCCGACGTGAGGGAAATCAGCAGCACGATTCCGAAGGTTCCGATCACCGTTTCCCCGGTCTTTCCGGCGAACAGCTCGCGATGGAAATGGTACACGAGGACGGTCAGGTGATTGTCGCGTTCACGCTGACCGAGTATGGCCCCGGTTGTCGGGTCAACCAACATTTCAATGGCCGTGCCGGAGCCAGCGGGCCAATACACGGCACGAATCACCTCCTTCTCGTTGAGAGGCAATTCTAGATGATGGAGATGCGCCCCCGTGGGTAAGCCCGATCTCACGTTAGAGAGAACGGTCTCAAGGGGTATTGGCGCGCCGGCTACGCGGACATTCAACAAGTGAGCATTGAGCCAGGCATCAATGCTCCGGCGGAAAACCAGACTGCTTCCGGTCAGCCCCATGATCACGAAGATCGCGCCGACGAAGAGCCCGATGAACATATGCAGGTTGAGCCAGATCCGTCGGCCCGTTTGACGCGATGCCTTGGCGGAAGATTCGCTCGAACTTTCCTGGCGATCGTCAGACGGTGTCTCCATAGCCACGCTTCAGCTGCCCGTATGGTGTCTAGGAGAACGCCTTGCTGGCGTGCGTGACGTTGAAGTTGTACTGATCCGTGATCCGGGGGTGAAAAGACTCCTGACACCTATATTAGTATCAATTCCCATCAATCAAATCCATTCCTTCTGTCGGTCAGCAGGAAGCAGTACCGCCCCGTGCTCGCCAGAAGATAACACGGGGGTGACAGAATCTCTCCCATGAAATGGCTCTCGGCCACAGCCCTCAGGTCAAGCCCCAAGACGTCTCGAGAAAGGGCGGCCGCCATTTGAGGTCTGAGGTTTTGGTCTGGACGACGCACTCTATCATCATCTACCACCCTGTTGCAGCGGACTTCCCAGAGATCCGGGACGGCGCGACAGGGAGTCCGCCTCGGTTGATTAGGTATCAGCGCGTGTGGCGTCGAGACGATACCTCCAGAGGCCCAGGCCCAGGCCGACGCAAAGCCCTCGCTGAGGTCCTCTGGTGCGAAGGTACTCTCGCGGCCAGAGCCGTGGATGAACGGCGCAGGCGCTGCATTTCCAAACTCTTCACCATGATTGGCTCCTCGGATTCTAATATCTGATTCGGTCTGTAGTTACTCCCCACAATTAAACATGCTGACCGGCATAACTATCGCGCGGGACAGGTAGCTCTCAAAAAAGGAGTTTGTGCTTTTCTTTCTCCTCCCCAGCGCCCGTATAGGAGCCGATTCACGAGAACGCTTATGCATTTCATTGGCGAGCCAAAAATCGGCGATGTCCTGTGCAGGATCGAACGAATGACGCATGAGGACCTCAGCGCTTACAACAGGAGGGGTTGTCCTTCTGGGTGGCTGAACTCTGCAGTCCCATGGCCAGAACTACAACCCTGTCTGAGTTTACAGACCACGCCTCTTTCCCTCCTTTCGCGCGAGCTTACGGAAGTCAGACTTGTGGACTGCGGTCCGAGTCTTGCTGACTCTTCGCGGTCAGTTCAAACACCGACACCGACGATGGACACATCTAAGATCATCTCATTCGTAGCAGTTGGCGTGGTCTCCGTATTCGGGATCGTATGCGCGGCCGAGTCTCCCTCTGGTGTCTCTCAGACCGGCAGATTTGCGGTCCTCGGATCCTTTCAGGAAGAAGCTGTCCTCGACCGGACTACTCAATTGATCTGGGAGCGATCACCCAGCTCCGGTGAAGTCACCTGGTCAACAGCTCAAACTCGTTGCGGACTGAAGACTGTTGGAGGTCAAATCGGCTGGCGTCTTCCTAGCTTTATTGAACTCATGACCATCATTGAGCCGCCGCTGTACGAGAAGGCTCTCCTCCCAGCCTTGCCGGAGGGACATCCTTTCCACGGAATCAAGGCCGGAGCCTACTGGGCCAGCGACGCGGCTTCGTTGAAGCCGGACCAAGCCTACACCGTCGATCTGCTTATCGCGGACGTCGCGGTTCGTCCGAAAGCTGAGCCCCACCCCCTCTGGTGCGTGAGGGGAGGAATTCCCGATCGCCGCCAGCCTGTCCAAGTCCCACAACAGCCCGGCCACGTCTAATCGGCGCACACCCAGGCCGTCCCGCAAAGATATATCAACGCCGAACAAGCGGCTTGACAACGCAGCCGAGGAAAGCGCACCGTACTGCGACCATTACGCCGTTCCAACCGACAATCTCAACCTGGAGGTGGGATATGGGGGCCAGGATCGGATTCAAGGCAGGTGTGCTCGGATCGATTGTTGTGATGGCAGTCGCGATTCCGCTGACCTATGCGGCAGAATTTTCACGCGATGCTGCAGCTAAGTACATCCTTGCAACAGCCAAGGCGTTCCGCACCGTCTATGCCAAGCAGATCATCGCGCAAGCCGCGAAGTCGAACGTGAAGCCGGACGAAAACTGGACCAAGGACGACCACGCTATCATGCTGCCGGCGCAATTTTTGAAGGCCGCCGGGAGTGAATTGAAGGACTTCGAGCTTGGTCTCATCGGTTCGACACCCATCTACAAAGAGAACTTGCCCAAGACCAAGGCCGAAGAAGAGGCGCTGAAGAAATTGATGGCGAACCCGGCTACAGGGATATTGACGTTCGAAGACGGCAATCAATTTAAAGGCATCGCAGCAGACCTTGCGATAGCCGATTCCTGCGTGTCCTGTCACAATGCCCATCCGATGAGCCCGAAGAAGGACTTCAAGAAGGGTGATCTCATGGGCGCGATCGTCGTCCGATTCGCCAAATAACTACAACCCGATACAACCATCCGCGTCCCATTGAAGGAAAAGAAAAGGCCCGCTGATTTTTCGACCGGCGGGCCTTTGTTGTACCCCGGAAGCGATCGATATCAAGCTTGATGGTACTGCCGTCTCGTCAAACGCGAATCCCTTCAGGCCCTACACTCCACAAGGGAAGGGCCCGCTCCCACGATTTCTGAGCCGAATCCGACCCCTTACTCTCTCTCAGTCCGCGTTAGCTGGGCCGAGATCGATCGTGAAACGCGGAGGGCAAAACCGTTGCCCCGGATCACGCACCGCTGGTCATCGACATCGACAGCCTCGGCCATCTGTTCGATGTCGCCTGAGCTTGGGTGAATTCACGAATTGCGACACGCTCGCGGAGGCAACGATGAGCCATCAACGGAACGCCATCGCGCGCAGGTCCGAGTGGCTCCAGGATATCAGTCTCTGTCTTTAGCTTCCCAAGGCCTCATGCAGCAGGTTATCAAGATAGCGTACTTAGCCCTGCTCCGGATCACCGATGAGCTCACGAATTTGTGCACGGAGCAAGGCGGGCACCGATCAACCTTCATACCTTAGTGAGGCTGGAATCGAAGATCCGCTTCACCCCATGAAAGATCGACGATAGACGTCGCCGGGGTCCTGGACGTCGAGAAGGCTGATTGTAAGTCTCTGATTGGAACGCCATGCAGATATGGATTGGCGGATCATTTGCCAAATGGTACTCATTTGAGATTCCGGCATACTCAAAGTACTGAATTGGTCTGTTCGGCAACTCCATCAGATCGAATGTAGGTTGAACACATGTTTCAGGTGTAAGTGAATACCGCGTTTCATCACGATCCCTTCCTAGATACGGAGCCTCGCTCGACCTCTTGCGATATTTGATGTCCTGGGCAACGAAGTATCTCGATACGCGCAGTATGTTTTGAATCCACACTTCCGGAGCTTTTGAATACATGAGCACATTATGAGCAAACGCCGTGTCGAAGCACGTAACATAGTCCGGAGCGGGATCGTACAGATTCCAATCAGATTCATATAACGAGCTTATCAAGGCATGAGGAAACAAGGACTTCACAAATCGGACATCATCATCATTCGGCGACAATAATAGTACGGAATTTACAGGGGAAAGTTCGTCCTCTAACAAACAGAGCATTCTCGCGACAGCGGCATGATTCACTTGCTGTAAGGCCTGAACTTTATTCATCGATGCTTTACGAAACATTGGTTCTGTGACGGGTACTGACGCGTCTCCTGACCGCAGCCTGTTCATAACACTACCCGATTACAGTGTTTTGGCGCACCTAGAAGAGACCCTAGCCCCTATTCACACAGATTTGAATGAACCATAAATGCAATATGTTAGTCACAGACGCCTTGGTTGAAAGGATTCCAGAAGGGCGATTGTCTGCCGAGTCCGAAAGGGTTGCTCCGAAACGTGTGGGAGCTGCTGGGCCTTGGCGTACCAGCTATCCCAGGCCCGCAGATCTTTCGACCAAGGAGCGTTTGTTGTAACGCGGTGCAGGTCCGAACCAGGCTTGCTCGTGCCGCCGCACGAGGGCTGCGATCCATACGCGATTGCAGCGCTTCAGCTCAGGTTTAGCTGACTGTGTTGTATGGCGGGATGGTGGACCTATCGTCTTGGATTGCGGAGGTTCGGGCAATCGGACTTGCCCGGCAGATACGGTCCACAGAAGCGGAAACCGAGGACTGGTTGGCTTCACATATCAGTTCCTGACACCGTCTTGTTCCACAGTAGAAGCAGGGTCAGGGACAATGTAGACTAGACCGCCTCGGGAAGGCGCGGGATCGTAGCGCGAAACACCAATTCCCTCTACGAGCAATTCTGCGAAACAAGCCGGGAAGTGGGGAGAAAGGTTCAAGTACAGAATCATGAGCGCACTGAAACAAGAGATTGTTGTTATTGCGGGCGTGGGATCTGGATTGGGCGCGGCCTTAGCCCGCAAGTTTGGCAGCGAAGGCTGTGCAGTCGCGTTGCTGGCCCGCTCGGCGGATTTCTTGCGTGCTCTAGCCGAAGAACTGCGACGGTCTGGCGTGCGAGCGCTTCCTGTGCCGACAGATCTGACGGATGCCGACGCCGTGGCTAGGGCGTTCGTCCAGGTACGGAATGAACTTGGGCCAGCCTCAGTCCTGATCAATCATGTCGGTAGTGGGGTATGGGGTGGTTTCAGTGAATTGACGGCAGAGAGCTTCAGGTCGACGTGGGAAAGTTGCGCCTTGGCGGCGTTTCTATGCTGCAAACAAACTGTTCCCGACATGCTTGCCCGTGGGGGCGGCAGTATTCTATTTACAGGCGCAACTTCTTCGATCCGGGGCCGCAAGGGAGCTCCCGCCTTCAGTAGTGCCAAGTTCGCAGTTCGAGGGCTGGCCGATTCCCTTGCGCGGGAATTGTGGCCGCAGGGTATCCACGTTGCGCACATCGTCGTCGATGGTGTCATTGACACTGAGGCGGTGAGATCTCAGATGCCCGAGGCAGCCGGTGAGCCGATGCTGAATGCCGCGGAAATGGCCGAGATGTATTGGGCATTGGCCAGGCAGAAGCCAGAGGCCTGGACCTTCGAGTTGGAGCTACGACCGAAGGGAGAGGACTTTTTTGTGTAGCTCGTTCCTCTTTCTTGGTGCTGAACCGGCAACGAGATCCGGGTCAGGCATGACTATTGGCTTCCAAATCGGGCCGAACCTTCAAAGCGCTGCGCTCAGGAAACGATTGCAGCGCATTACTTCGTGTCGTTCAGCTGAAGGGTGATGTGAGCGGGATGGTGGACCTCGCGTCGCGAATTGCGGAGGTTCGGGGCACCGGACTTGCCGATCAGATACGGTCCGCGGAAGCGGATGCCGAGGGCTCACGGTGCGAGGAATAAGGAGCACCACGTCTGTGCGCGCCGCCGAGATGGTGAGGCGGCCGGCGTCGCTTGAGCTGAATCTCAGCTCAGCTGATTGATGAGGCGAGTTCCGCAGGCGAGCAGAGAGGGATTAAAACGATGTCTCCCGACCCACTGCTGTCCAAGACAGGTTGTAATCTGGGTCTGCGTGCCTTTAACCATTTGAAATCCTAGGCCATGCCTTTTACTTGGAAATTGAGGTGGTCTGGTTGTTCAGATGCTGTCCAAAACCCCGGCGGAGCCGGAGCGTCAGACGGTACTGGTGCAGATGGCGTGGATTCATGGTTTCCACAGCCGTTTTGGGCCTTCATCGATCTCAGACGGGCGGGTTTTTGTGTCCGATGCCGTCCAAGATCCATTTCTCAGAAAACTTATCTTTGACAAGAGTGCTCCCGACCCCTTTGTATTAGCCTGCTTGTCCCTGAGATGCGCCGGACTTCGTTTCCGGCAGAACGCCCCGGCGGTCTGATCGATCCGCTTGAGGTCAAGTTCGGTGAGGGCCCTCACGCTTTCCTTGCGGCAGTTGCAACAGCTCTTAGGGCCCCGGCCATTCGGCCAGAAGACTCACGTGGCCTTTCCGCTTCGCACGCTTGACATATGCCGCGTCGGCAGTCAGGTATAATCCTTTAGTCCGCAAGGCCAGCACATGATACGCAGCGTCGTAAAATGTCACGCCGGACACCTCTGTCATATGCTCCAATACATCGAGGGCATATTCAGTCCTCAGAGGCACCTCGTCGAACTCATACGCTAGCAATGCACCCATCAATTCCGTCACCATCCTGGGCTTCTTTAGGCCCAACACGTTTCCGACTTCGTACCGCCAGAGACTCGGAAGTCGAATCTCCACTTCCTCTGCCAACAACGCCTCCTGGAGCTTCAATGCCGGCGCATAGCCGGGATCGTCTTCTCTCTCGAGCACCCACGTCAAAATGACCGACGCATCAGGCACCACGATCATCGGTGAGATCTCTTCCGATCACGACGCACCGCGTCCACAATCTCCTTTCCAGTCAACGTCGCACTGCGTGATCGCAACCGTTGCACAATCTCGGCAGCATGCTGACGCTTGCGTCGCAGTAGTTCGTGCGCTAACGCCTCATTGATGACCCGGCTTCTGCGGCGAGCAGGCACGAGCCGAAAGAGCTCGTCCCGAAGGTGATCGTCAATCGACACGTTCAGTTTGGCCATCCCTCACCTCCACTTCCCATCTGATGAGTCACGCGCCTAACTATGCGCTGTCCAAAGACACCCAGTCAAGGCGCCTTTGGAAGCCATCGGAGATTCCTGCCACGCTCACTTCCCCGCCGCCCTAACTCGATGAGAAGAGCGCTGCAATCTACAAGCAATTGTAGCGCTTTACTTCGTCTCGTTGAGCTGAAGGGTGTTGTCTAGGCGGGATGGTCGACCTAGCGTCACGAATTGAGGAGGTTCGGTTCACCAGACTTGCCGATCCGATGCGGTCTGCCGAAGGCAGGAAGTCGAGGATTGTTTGAGGCGAATCTCAGCAAAGCAGATTGATGAGCGAGTTCCAGTGACAAGCAGAACAGGTTTTAAACAATGACTCCCGACCCCTTTGTTTTTCCCCGTCAGATTGCAGGCTAAGTGAGCACCAACACGCCTTTGACCTTGATCTCCTGGTACATCGCATCCGGTGCTAAATCAATTGGTCCCGGCCAGGCAACCGCACCATGGTCGAGATACACTTGCTTGAAGAAGGCTGGGTCCCTCAACGGAGCAAATACACCCGTAAGATGCTCAGGGGTAAAGCGAACTTCTCCGGCCAATCCATCCGCGAACCGCACAAACAGCCCTAAGTCATCCAAGGTCTTGACTTCAACAACATCCCAGTACTTCCGCGTTTTCCTTCTTATAACAACGGAGCAATTGGCTTGGGAGGTTCTTTTGCCCGACAGAGGTTCCAATCATTGAGCAATTCTTCACGATGCAATTCGGCCCAGTCCAGCACCAGCTCAAGCGCGCGACGGGGCAACTCTCCTTCCAACACCCGCAAATGCTTGATGTCCACCGTGGCCTTAAACTCAGCATATTCTGCATGGAAATATGGAGGCGCATGGTCGTTGAAGAACATTTTGATCAGAATCCCATAGAACGCGCTGATAGTCGGCATTGCTCAGTAGACTGCACCACTTTCGGACAGGTCCACGGATTGAATTCTGTGCCAGCTTGCGGCGCAAAGCAATTTCATGACACTACGACGCTCACGCATAACCCGGGAGAGCCCAGACAAAACTTTCTCGTGACGGCGCCGTTAACACACCGCGTGGTCTGAGTCGAGCTCGATCGCGAGCCGCGGAAGGGCAACCCGTTACCATCGGATCACGTCCCGCTGGTCATCGATATCGACAGCCCCGGCTGCCCATTTGATGCTAGCTGGATATCGGCGCATTCGCGAATTGCGGCGCGCCTGCCGAAGCAGCGATGAACCACAGTGAGATTTTGGTCTTGGTAGCTCGCTGCACCAAGTAACGAGTCGGTGAGGCGGTCACGGTCACTTGAACCGAGTGAAGTTAACTGATGAGGCGAGTTCCGCAGGGAAGCTGACTCCCGCCCCATTTGCTTTGCCCTGAGCTAGCGATCATCCGAGGGGATTGTCCGCAAGAAATCAGCCAGACGCACGATACGAATCTCTTCGAACTCTTTGAGCTGAAGAAGATGGTGATCGCCGGTAACGATGAGATCTGCCTGAGCCGTCACAGCGCATTCGAGAATGCGATTGTCTGGCACATCCTCAAGTACGGTCACATTTCGCGCCGGCCGTAGAATTGTCGCTGCGCGGCTCATCTGTTTCAGCGCGGCTGTAATGTCCTTCTCTGGCTGGTGAAATTTTGTTCGGAGAATACGCGCGGTCTCAGTCAGGATAGGCACCGAGATATAGAGCTCAACCTTACGCCGGTGAGCTAGCAGAAAAGCAGCTTCACCTTTACTGCCATGAATCATGAAGGCCGACACGAGCACATTCGTGTCGAACACTACCTTCATCAGCGATCCTCGAACACAATCCGTTCAACGTCCTCCTCAGTGAGCACACCAGCCTTACGGGCGCGCCGTGACATCTTCCGTTGTAGGGCGAAGAATTCCTGTTCCTGACGTTCTGCTTTATAGATATCGACCATGCGCCTGAACAAGTCGCTCTTTGTGGTCCCTTCCCGCTTCGCAATTTGTTCATATTCTTTCGCGAGCGCTGGACTGACTGAAAAACCCAGCACCGCTGTCTTCCGTGCCATAGCCAACTCCTGGTTTAACTGGGTTAAACTCTAGCACACCCGCTAACAGATGACAACCCCAATCACTGGATCGCGGCCAGTGGCGAATTGCATTCTCGAGGAATCCGGGCGGTACATGTGGTAGGACTACCGCCCCGGCAGTTTTCACAGGCACGTCGGCATGCGCATCGATCACCGCTCGTGACCGAGCCGTGACGAAAGCGTGTTGTCTGGGCCGAGATTGACCGCGAGGCGTGGATTGACGCAGCGAGTTCCGCAGGCAAGCAGTGGAGACTTAAAACAATGACTCCCGACCCCTTTTCTTTCTTCCGACCCAAATCGCGCATACTCTTCGCAGCGCTGCGGTCTACAAGCGACTGCAGCCCGTGTCTGCTTCTTAGCGGACGGGTGAGCTTTTCCCACTGCGGGTGGCGTGGCGAACGGGGCGCCCCACCGCTTGGAGACAGTTTGAATATACTGATCCCAGGCCACCATCAGAGCGCTGCGATTTACAAGCGATTGCAGCGCTCCACTCTCTCGTTTAGCTGAAGGGTGGTCGTCTGACGGGATGGCGGACCTGGCGTCGCGAATTGCGGAGGTTCGGGATGACCTGACTTGCCGATCAGATGCGGTCCGTAGAGCGGATGCCGAGGGCGCACGGTGCGAGGAATAACGAGCACCCCGTTTGTGCGCGCCGCCGAGATGGTGAGGCGGCCGGGGTCGTTTCAGCCGAATCTGAGCGAAGCTGATTCATGGGGCGAATTCCGCGGGCAAGCAGAGGAGGCCTAAAACAACGACTCCCGACCCCTTTGTTTCCCCTCTCGAGACACGATTTTATTCAGCC